>NZ_JBHYIG010000007.1:0-3700 GCF_042740015.1 Streptomyces sp. NPDC059037 | reverse complement strand
GCCAAACGTCGCGACCGCGTCCGCGCCCGGGCCAGATATCGCACCCGCACCCCCGCCCGGGCCAAACGTCGAGCCCGCGCCCCCGCCGGGGCCAAACGTCGATCCCATACCCCCGCCGGGGCCAAGCATCGAACCCGTACTCCCGCCAGAGCCAAACGTCGCGACCGCGTCCGCGCCCGGGCCAGATATCGCACCCGCACCCCCGCCCGGGCCAAACGTCGAGCCCGCGCCCCCGCCGGGGCCAAGCATCGAACCCGCACCCCCGCCAGAGCCAAGCGTCGCGACCGCGTCCGCGCCAGATATCGCACCCGCACCCCCGCCCGGGCCAAACGTCGAGCCCGCGCCGCCGCCCGGGCCAAGCGTCACGCCCGCACCCCCGCCCAGGCCAGGCATCGCACCCGCACCCCCGCCCGGGCCAAACGTCACGCCCGCACCCCCGCCCAGGCCAAACGTCGAGCCCGCACCCCCGCCCGGGCCAAACGTCACGCCCGCACCCCCTCCGGGGCCAAGCGTCACGCCCGTACCCCCGCCCGGGCCAGGCATCGCACCCGCACCCCCGCCAGAGCCAAACGTCACGCCCGCACCCCCGCCAGGGATTCCCGGGGCTTTGCACACCGCTTCGGCGGATTGGAGGGTGAATCCGCCGCTGAAGACCGACAGTTGGCGCAGCACGGACTGCTCGTCCGGGGTCAGCAGTTCCCAGCTCCAGTCGATCATCGCGCGCAGGGTGCGCTGGCGGGCCGGGGCGTCGCGGCGGGACTGGTTCAGGAGGCGGAATCGGTCGTGCAGGCGGTCGGCGAGGGCGTGTACGCCGAGGGCGCGTACGCGGGTGGCGGCCAGTTCGACGGCGAGCGGGATGCCGTCGAGGCGCCGGCAGATGAGGGCGGCGTCAGCGGTGTTCTCCGCGGACAGTACGAAGCCGGGGGCCGTGGCCGCGGCCCGCGCAGCGAACAGCTCCAGGGCCTCGTCCTCGCCGAGGGGTGCGACGGCCTCCAGGGTCTCGCCGGCCATGGCGAGGGGTTCCTGGCTGGTGGCGAGGACACGCAGACCCGGGGCATGCCGCAGCAGTTGGTCGAGGAGAGCGGCGACTTCGTCGAGGACGTGCTCGCAGTTGTCGAGCACGAGAAGCAGCCGCCGAGGGGCGAGCGCCTTGGCGAGCACCAGCGCGAGAGGGCCGCTGGGGGCGGCCGAGCTCAGCGCTCCCGGAGCACCGCCGCCCGCGCTCCCCGGCTCCTCGTCCCGGATGACCGAAGCGTCGTCGCGGACACCCAGCGCGGCGGCCACCGTCTCGGCCACTCCGGTCCTCGTGCCGGCCAGCTCCGCCAGCCACACGCCGTCGGTGAAGCCCTCAGCCAAGTGTTCCGTGAGGCCCGCCGCCGCCTCCAGTGCGAGACGGGTCTTGCCCACACCGCCGGGGCCCGTGAGGGTGACCAGGCGGTTCACACCGAGGAGTTGGTGTACGCGGGCCACCGCCGTCTCCCGGCCGATCAATGCCGTCACGGGCGCGGGGAGATTCGTGAGGGGGTGCGCAGGAGAAGGAGGTGCCGGTGTGGACAGATCGGGGGACTGGCGGAGCATCGCGCCGTGGAGGGCGGTCAGTTCCGCACCGGGGTCGATGCCCAGGTCGTCGGCCAGGCGTTCGCGCAGGTCACGGTAGGTCTCCAGGGCCTCCGTCTGGCGCCCCGCACGGTAGAGAGCGCGCATGTAGGCACCCCGCAGCCGTTCACGCAGCGGCTGTTCGGCCACCAGGTCGGCCAACTCATCGGCCAGCGCGCCCAGTTCGGCAGGTCCTGCCAGGTCCAGAAGGAGCTCGGCCCGTATCTCCTGGGCCGTCAGGCGCTGTTCCTCAAGACGCGCCACCGCCGCCCGCGCGAAGCCCGCGTCCCGGAAGTCCGCGTAGGCCTGTCCCCGCCACAGCGCCAGCGCCTCCGAGAGCCACTTCACCTTCGTACGAGAATCCGCAGGCGAACCCGTACGAGAATCCGTAGGCGGCTCGGCAGCGTCGTACGCCAAAGCGGTCAGCGCGGTGAACCTGCCCGCGTCCGTCGACTCCGCGGCCACCCGCAGCACGTACCCGGACGGCCCGTACGCCACCAGCTCCCGCGCGCCCGGCTCCGCCTTCTCCAGGGCCCGGCGCAGCTGGGAGACCTTGGTCTGCAGGGAGTTGGCGGGGTTGCCCGGCAGGCGATCGCCCCACAGGTCGTCGATCAGCACGTCCGCCGGGACCGGCCGCCCCTCGTGGAGCAGGAGATTCGCGAGCAGCGCACGGACCTTCGGCTCGGGAACCGGGACGGCCGCCCCGCCCTCCGTGCGCACCACCAGCGGGCCCAGCACCTCGAATCGCATGCCACAACGGTAATGCGGGCCCGCGGCAAAGCGATCACCAGCCGCACCCGGCGCCCGTGCGCGAGCCGTCAGCCCCCGTGCGTGCACCGTCAGCGTTCCGTGCGCGGCCCCCGGCACGGTAGTCCCATCACCGCAGCACAACACCAAACACCGAACAACGAACAACGAATACCAAACACCGAACGCCGAACACCGAGAGAGAGAACGCCACCATGACCAGCAACACGAACCCCACCACCTCCCGCGAAATCCGCCTCGCCGCCCGCCCCACCGGCGAACCCTCCCCCGCCGACTTCGAGTTGGTCACCACCGGCATCCCCGAGCCCGCCGAGGGCCAGATCCTCGTACGTAACACCTGGATGTCCGTGGACCCGTACATGCGGGGCCGCATGGACGACGCCCCCTCCTACATCGCGCCCTTCGCCCTCGGCGCCGCCCTCGAAGGCAGTGCCATAGGCGAGGTCGTCGCGTCCAGGGCGCCCGGCATCGCGGTGGGCGCGAGCGTCTCGCACTTCCTCGGCTGGCGGGAGTACGCCGTGGTGGACGCGGCGGCGGCCACCGTCATCGACACCTCGCTCGCCCCCGAGGCCGCCTACCTCGGCCCGCTCGGCACCACTGGCCTGACCGCGTACGCCGCGCTCACCCGCACCGCACCGGTCCGTGAGGGCGACGTCGTCTTCATCTCGGCGGCCGCCGGCGCGGTCGGCAGCGTCGCGGGACAGCTGGCCCGCGAGCTCGGGGCCTCCCGTGTGATCGGCTCGGCGGGCGGACCGGCGAAGACCAAGAAGCTGCTCGACACGTTCGGGTACGACGCGGCCATCGACTACCGCCAGGGCGGCATCTCGCAGCAGCTCGCCCAGGCCGCCCCCGACGGCATCGACGTCTACCTGGACTCGGTCGGCGGCGACCATCTCGAAGCCGCCATCGGCGCCATCCGCACCGGCGGCCGCATCGCCCTGGTGGGCGCCATCAGCGGCTACAACACCACCGAACCGGCGCCGGGTCCGAACAACCTCTTCCGTGCCGCCACCCATGAGGCGACCCTGCGCGGCATGCTCGTCAGCAGCCACTTCGATCTGTTCCCCGAGTGGATCGGCAAGGCCGCGGGGCTGCTCGCCGACGGCACCCTGCGCACCGAACAGACCGTCGTCGAGGGCATCGAGCAGGCACCCGACGCCTTCCTCGGTGTGCTGCGCGGCGCCAACACCGGCAAGATGCTCGTCCGCCTGGGGTGATCCGGGGGGGGGAGGACCGGCGGGGATCAGCGCTTGACGCCGACCCCGCCGAACATGGCCACGTCCTCAAGGCCGGACGCCGCATCCGCCTCAGGGCGCCAGCGGTTGCACGACACCAC
>NZ_JBHYIG010000006.1:79308-83605 GCF_042740015.1 Streptomyces sp. NPDC059037 | reverse complement strand
GCGGGAGCGCGCCCCGGCGCGCCCAGACGCGTGTCTCCCGAGTGGGGGCGCCCCGGGCGTGGGGGGCGGGCTCGCCGCCCCCCCCCCCCCCCCGGGCCCGGCGGCGCCGCCGGTCCCTCGGTCGATGCAACCGTGCCGACCGGACCGGCTGTTCCCGGCGCGGCCGATTGCGTCAGGAGCGGTGCAGTGCCGCTCCGCCCGCGTACCGTGCCGACGCGCCCAACTCCTCCTCGATCCTGATGAGTTGGTTGTACTTCGCCGTACGGTCGGACCGGGACAGCGACCCGGTCTTTATCTGGCCGCAGCCCGTCGCCACCGCCAGGTCCGCGATGGTGGTGTCCTCCGTCTCGCCGGAGCGGTGCGACATGACGACGGTCCAACCCGCACGGTGCGCGGTGGCGACCGTGGCCAGGGCTTCGGTGAGGGTGCCGATCTGGTTGACCTTGACCAGGACGGAGTTGCCGACGCCGGTGCGGATGCCCTCGCGCAGCAGATCCTCGTTGGTGCAGAACACGTCGTCGCCGGTGAGCTGGCAGCGGTCGCCGACGCGGGCGGTCAGCTCCCGCCAGCCGTCCAGGTCGTCCTCGGCCATCGGGTCCTCGATGGAGACGATCGGGTACGCGTCGATCAGCTTGGCCAAGTAGTCGACGTGCTCGGTGGGCGTACGGTGCACGCCCTCGCCCGCGTACACATACGTACCGCCCTGGAAGAACTCCGACGAGGCCGGGTCCATGACAAGGCCGATGTCCGTGCCGGGCCGGTATCCGGTGCGGTCGATGGCTGCCATGACGAAGTCGAGTGCCTCCTCCGCGGTGCGCAGCGCGGGCGCGAAGCCACCCTCGTCGCCGACGCCCGTGGCGTGCCCGGCGGACAGCAGGTCGCGGCGGAGCGTGTGGAAGACCTCGGATCCCATGCGGACGGCTTCGGCGAAGGTCTCCGCGCCCACTGGAGCGATCATGAACTCCTGGAAGTCCAGCGGATTGTCGGCGTGGGCGCCGCCGTTGATGATGTTCATCATCGGCAGCGGGAGAAGACGGGCGTCGGCCCCGCCGAGGTAGCGGTAGAGAGGCTGGCGGTGGGCCGCCGCGGCGGCCTTGGCGGCGGCGAGGGAGACGCCGAGGAGTGCGTTGGCGCCGAGGCGGGACTTGTCCGCCGTACCGTCGAGTGCGACGAGCGCGGCATCGAGACCGGCCTGGTCGTCGGCGTCGCGCCCCACGACCGCGGACGCGATGTCGCCGTTGACGTGGGCCACCGCACGGTCGACGCCCTTGCCGTGCCAGCGCCCGGGATCCCCGTCCCGCAGCTCCACCGCTTCGCGTGCGCCGGTGGAGGCGCCGGACGGGACCGCGGCGCGACCGAGGGATCCGTCGGCGAGAAGGACATCGGCCTCGACGGTGGGGTTGCCCCGGCTGTCGAGCACCCTGCGGGCGGTGACGGACTGAATGACGGTGGATTCAACTGCCCTGGAAACCATGGGAGGTCCTTCGCGTTTTACACACGCCGCGGCCCTGCTGCGACAACGCTGGCGCGTGCCGCGACGACGCCGACTCTACAGCAATGCTGTTCAGTTCAGCTGTTCAGTTGTGCTGTTCAGTTGTGCTGTTCAGCAAAGCTGTACAGACAGGGTGCGCAGGCCCGCTGCTGATCACCGGTTAAAGTGCCTCATGCCCACCCCGGAACCCGCCGCCGTCGCCACCGAACTGCGTACCGCGATGGGTAAGCTCACGCGCCGCGTGAAGCACGAGGACCGGATTCCGCACGGCCAGGTCTCCGTGCTCGGCACCCTTGATCGCGACGGGGCCATGACCACCAGTGATCTCGCCGCGGATCAGCGCGTACGCCCCCAGTCCATGGCCCGTGCGGTCGGGCTGCTCATGGAGCAGGGCCTGGTCGTCCGCCGGGCGCATCCCACGGACGGCCGCAAGTCCCTGGTCGAGCTCTCCCCCGCGGGACAGGCCGCCCTTGAGGCGGAGCGCGGGCGCAGGGTCGGCTGGCTCGCCCAGGCCATCGAGAGCGAGCTCACCGACGAGGAGCGGGACGTCCTGGCGCGCAGCGCCGCCCTGATGGAGCGGCTCGCCGCGCGCTGAAGCGTGTTCTGTCACGGGCCGAGCAGGCTTGGCGGGCGGCGGGGTTCAGGAGGAGTTCAGGGCGGCCGTAGTACGCCCCGGTCATGGGCACCCGGGCCCGGTTGCCGCCTTGCTCCATCTGCCATCCTCAAGGCGGGATCGCCCTGGTGGGCGCGACGGGGTCCCAGCAGTCCGTTCGCGGCCGTCATAGGTTCGAGGAACGGCGGCCGCCGCTGCGGCCCCGCCCATCTGACGACCCATCTGACGACCCGTGAGGCAGCACCCCATGACCCTGAGCATCCGCAACCAGATTCCCGGCACCGTCTCCTCCGTCACCGCCGGCGAGGCCATGGCGACCGTCAAGGTCCGTCTCGCGGGCGGCCAGGACATCACCGCCGCGATCACCAGCGAGTCCGTCGAGGACCTTGGCTTCACCGAGGGCTCAGTGGTGACGATCCTCGTGAAATCCACCGAGGTTTCGCTGGCCACCGGCCCGGTCCAGGGCGTCTCCATCCGCAATCAGATCGCGGGCACGGTCACGGACATCTCCACCGGCGGCGCCATGGCTTCCGTCAAGGTCGGTGTCGAGGGCGGTGCGCTCACCGCCGCCATCACGAACGATGCCGTCACAGACCTGAACCTGGCCTCCGGCTCCCCCGTCGTCGCGCTCATCAAGTCGACCGAGATCTCGCTCGCCACCGCCTGACTATTGTTGCGGTCATGCAGCGCTACACCATCGGGCAGGCGGCCCGCCTGCTGGGCGTGAGTCCGGACACCGTGCGTCGGTGGGCCGATGCCGGGCGCGTGACCACCCATCGGGATGAAGGCGGGCGCCGGCTCATCGACGGGCGGGACCTGGCCGCCTTCTCCGTCGAGCTCGCCAGGCAAGGTGCTGACGAAGACGCGTCCTACACCTCCGTCCGCAACGCCTTCCCGGGCATCGTGACCGGTGTGCGGCTCGGCGATGTCGCGGCGCAGGTGGAGATCCAGGCCGGTCCACATCGACTGGTCTCGCTGCTGACCCGGGAGGCCGTGGAGGAGCTGGGCCTCGAGGTCGGCATGGAGGCCACCGCCCGCGTGAAGTCGACCAACGTACATATCGACCGGCCCTGACGCACCTGGCCACTGCCTCCCGGACGCCGTTGCCTGCACCGCCTCCCCGTGCAAACGCACATACCACCCCTGCCTCCCATTCATCCGGCTCATGCGATGCGACAGGAGACTTACCCCTCGCATATGCGGCAGGATGATCCCCGCATGCCAGGAGCAGGACTCAAAGGAGCAGACCGTGATGACCCGATCCGCGCGCAGGACCCGCCGCACCCGCCGTACCTTGCAGGTGGCCTGCGCGGGCGCCGCCGCGTTGCTGGCGCTGAGCGCCTGCTCCTCGTCCGACGACTCTTCGACCAAGTCGGACTCGTCCGATTCCTCTTCGAAGAAGCTCTCGGGAACGGTGACCGTCTTCGCCGCCGCCTCGCTCAAGGAGAGCTTCACGGCCCTGGGCAAGGACTTCGAGAAGGCCCACCCCGGCACGAAGGTCACCTTCAACTTCGGCGGCAGCGACTCGCTCGCCGCGGGCATCACCGGGGGCGCTCCGGCCGATGTGTTCGCCGCCGCGAGCCCCAAGACGATGAAGATCGTGACGGACGAGAAGGACGCGGCCGGCGCCCCGTCCACCTTCGTCCGCAACCAGTTGGAGATCGCGACCCTGCCGGGCAACCCCGACAAGGTCGCCTCCCTGAAGGACCTCACCACGTCCGGCCTCAAGGTCGTCCTGTGCGACAAGACGGTGCCGTGTGGTGCCGCCGCGCAGAAGGCGCTGGATGCCGGCGACCTGAAGCTCACCCCGGTCTCGTACGAGCAGGACGTCAAGAGCGCCCTGACGAAGGTGGAGCTGAAGGAGGCCGACGCCGCGGTCGTCTACAAGACCGATGTGAAGGCCGCGGGCGACAAGGTGGAGGGCGTGGACTTCCCCGAGTCGGCCGATGCCATCAACGACTACCCGATCGCCCTGCTCAAGGACGCGCCCAACGCCGACGCGGCGAAGGCGTTCATCAAGCTCGTCCAGTCCGCCGAGGGCCAGAAGGTCCTCACGGCCGCCGGGTTCCTCAAGCCGTGACCCGGCTCGACAAGTCCGGCGCGGGGGGGGCGCCCCCCCCCCCCGCCCGCCGCCGCGCGCGCGCGCCGGGGGGGGGGCGGGGGGGCGCGCGCCGGGGGCGGCGGGCGCCCGA
>NZ_JBHYIG010000006.1:0-79298 GCF_042740015.1 Streptomyces sp. NPDC059037 | reverse complement strand
TTTTTTTTTCTTTCCACCCCCCTCTTGGTGTGCCGTTTCTCTTGCCTTCGCTTTTCTCCCCCCCCCCCTCTTGGGGGTGCCCCCCCGCCCCCGGCGCGTCGGGGCGGACCGGCGTGGCCGGCGCTCCGGGGTGCCGCTGCCCCTCCTGCTCCCCGCCCTGGTGGGCCTTGCCTTCCTGCTCATTCCGCTGGTCGCCCTTCTCCTGCGGGCCCCGTGGAGCACCCTGCCGGAGCAGCTGACCAGTACGGAGGTCTGGCAGGCGCTGCAGCTTTCGCTGTTCTGCGCCACCGCGGCCACCGCGGTGAGCCTGGTGTTCGGTGTGCCCTTGGCGTGGCTCCTTGCCCGTACGGAGTTCCGCGGGCGGGGGTTCGTACGCGCCCTGGTGACGTTGCCGCTCGTCCTGCCACCCGTGGTGGGTGGTGTTGCGCTCCTGATGGCACTCGGGCGCAACGGTGTCGTCGGGCAGTGGCTCGACTCGTGGTTCGGGATCACGCTGCCGTTCACCACGACGGGCGTCGTGATCGCGGAGGCGTTCGTGGCGATGCCGTTCCTCGTGATCAGTGTGGAGGGAACGCTGCGGGCCGCTGATCCACGGTTCGAGGAGGCCGCCATGACCCTGGGGGCGTCACGCTTCACCGCGTTCCGCCGCGTCACCCTCCCCCTGATCGCGCCCGGGATCGCGGCGGGCTCCGTCCTCGCCTGGGCCCGCGCCCTCGGTGAGTTCGGGGCGACGATCACCTTCGCGGGCAACTTCCCCGGACGTACGCAGACCATGCCGCTGGCCGTCTACCTCGCCCTGCAGAGCGACCCGGCGGCGGCCATCGCGCTGAGTCTGGTGCTGCTTGCCGTATCGATCGCGGTCCTCGCCGGGCTGCGGGACCGCTGGATGACCGCCTCATGACCGACATCGAGAAGAGCGAGAACACCGCGGCCGGCCACGCCTGCGCCGACGGTCGCGGCGCGGGCCTCGACGCCCGGCTCGTCGTCGACCAGGGCGCCTTCCACCTCGACGTGGCGCTGGCCGCCGCGCCGGGTGACGTCGTGGCGCTGCTCGGGCCGAACGGAGCCGGCAAGACCACGGCCCTGCGCGCGCTGGCCGGACTCACTCCGCTCGCGAGTGGCGGCCATCTGCACCTGGACGGCGCTTCCTTGGACGGCACGCCGCCCGAGTTCCGCCCGGTCGGCGTCGTCTTCCAGGACTATCTGCTCTTCCCGCATCTGTCCGCCCTGGACAACGTGGCGTTCGGGCCGCGCTGCCACGGCGTGTCCAAGGCCGAAGCCCGCACCCAGGCCGCCGCGTGGCTGGACCGCATGGGCCTGGGCGATCACGCCGGGGCCAAGCCGCGCCGCCTCTCCGGCGGTCAGTCCCAGCGCGTCGCCCTCGCCCGCGCGCTGGCCACCCACCCGCGGCTCCTGCTCCTGGATGAGCCGCTCGCCGCGCTCGACGCCCGTACGCGTCTTGAGGTACGCGCCCAACTCCGGCGTCATCTGGCCGACTTCGAGGCCGTCGCGATACTGGTCACCCACGATCCGCTGGACGCCATGGTGCTCGCCGACCGCCTCGTCGTCATCGAGCACGGCCGCCTGGTCCAGGAGGGTGCGCCCTCCGACATCGCCCGGCACCCGCGCACCGACTACATCGCCCAGCTGGTCGGCCTCAACCTCTACCGGGGCCAGGCCGACGGGCATGCCGTCCGCCTCGACGCCGGTCCTGCCATCACGACCACGGAGGATCTGACAGGACCGGTGTTCGTCGCGTTCCCGCCGGTGGCCGTGACCCTGTTCCGTGACCGGCCCACCGGGTCCAGTGCGCGCAACCTCTGGAAGTGCGAGGTGGCCGGCCTGGAGACGCACGGCGACCAGATCCGCGTGGACCTCACCGGCGAACTGCCCCTTGCCGCCGATCTGACCACCGTCGCGGCCGCGGAGCTCGAACTTCACCCGGGTGCGACGGTCTGGGCCACCGTCAAAGCGACGCAGACACATGCCTACCCGGCTTGAGCGGAGCCTCCGGATTCCGCGGGGCCGGCCCGTCGCGCCGCCTCCTGGTCCATCGCAAGCCAGACACGGTCGCGGGTCACCGGCATCTCGGTGAAGCGGATGCCGGTGGCATCCCGCAGTGCGTTGGCGAACGCGGGGGCCACCGGGTTGAAGGGGCTCTCGCTCATCGACTTGGCGCCCAGAGGACCGATCGCGTCGGTGGTTTCCATGAAGTGGACCTCGGTGCGCGGCACGTCGGCGTACTGCGGGAGGCGGTAGCGCCGGAAGGCCGCCGTGGTCACCTCGCCCCGCTCGTCGAGTCGTACGGTCTCGAAGAGTGTGGCGCCCAGCGCTTGGGCGACTCCGCCCTCGATCTGGCCGCGGCACTGCAGCGGGTTCATGACCTTGCCCGCGTCGGCGGCGTGGACACTGCGCAGGATCTTCATCTCGCCGGTGTCCGGGTCGACGGCGATCCTGAACCACTGGGCGTTGAAGGCCACCGAACGCGGGGTGCCGCCCCAGTGGCCCTCCGCCGTGATCTCGTCCTGTGCCCCTTGGGCATGCGCCGCCTCGTGGAGCTCTTTCAGGGTGACGATCCGGCCGTCGCAGTCGAACCCCTCCGCGCCGAGCACGCACAAGTGGCGTGCCACGCCCACGTACCGGGCCGCGAAGGTCTTCAGGCGCCCGGCCAGAGATTCCGCGGCGAGCAGGACCGCCTTGCCGGCCACGACCGTACCGGCCGAGCCGAAGGCACCGGTGTCGTGGCGGACGACGTCGGTGTCGGACTGGCGGACGGCGATCCGGTCCATCGTGGTGTCGAGGGCTCCCGCGGTGATCTGCTGGTGGACGGTGGTGGTGCCGTTGCCGAACTCGGCGGTGCCGACGGCGATGTCGTACGTCCCGTCGGCGAGGAGGCTGACGGTCGCGTCGGCGTAGTGGCCGCCCGGCGGGCCGGTGGCGATCATCGCCATGGCCGTGCCCTGGCCGGTCAGCCACCCCTCCGGCACGTCCTCGGTGCTCCGGTCCTCCGCGATGGCCTTGCGGACGATTCCCAGGCACTGGGCGAGGCCGTACGAGGCGATGTGCAGGTCCTCCTCCTCGCCGATCGGACTGAGCATGTGGTCGCCGGGGCCGATGATGTTCTTCTCGCGGAAGGCGAGCGGGTCCATGTCCAGGCGGCGGGCCAGCTCGTCCATGGCGGATTCGACGGCGAAGGTGACCTGGCCGAGGCCGTAGCCGCGGAAGGCGCCCGCGGGAACGCCGTTGGTGTAGACGGAGTAGGCGTCGACCTTCTTGTGCGGGGCCCGGTAGACGGCGAAGGACTCGCCGACGCTGTGGAACATCACGGCCGGGCCGTGATTGCCGTACGCGCCCGTGTTGGACACCACCCGCATCTGGATCGCGGTCAGCGTGCCGTCGGCACGGGCGCCCAGCTTGATGCCGATCGTGAACGGGTGCCGGGTGGTGGCGCCGTGGAACTGCTCGGCGCGGGTGTACTCGAGCTTGACGGGGCGCCGCAGTTTGAGCGCCGCGAGGACGACGATGTCCTCCGTCAGCATCTCCTGCTTGCCGCCGAAGCCGCCGCCCACCCGGCCTGCGACGACGCGGACTTCGTCCTCCGGAAGGCCGTAGAGGGCGCACAGCGCGCGGCGGGTCAGGAACGGAGTCTGGGTGCTTGAGCGCACGGTGAGCCGCTCGCCCGTGGCGTCTTCCTTCGGCTCGAAGTAGGCGACGCAGCCGTGTGTCTCCAGGCTGGCGTGCTGGACGCGCTGGGTGCGGAAGGTCTCCTCGTAGACGACCGCGGCTTCGGCGAACCCGTCGTCGACGGAGCCGATCTCGCCGTGCACCTCGCCGGCCACGTTGTTCTCGACGCGGGCGATCCGCGCCTCCGGTCCCTTGCCGGCGTGGATGACGGGTGCACCCTCGCGCATGGCCTCCTCCGGGTCGGTGACGTAGGGCAGTTCCTCGTATGTCACTTCGATCCGCCGGCAGCCCTCCTCGGCCGCCTGCTCGCTGATCGCGACGACGGCCGCGACGCGCTGGCCGATGTGGCGGACGGTGTCGTCGAGGACGCGGGTGTCGTCGGGGTCCTCGGTGGGGTGCTCGTGCCGGGCGCTGGAGTACAGCGTGCCGGGGGCGTCTTCGTGGGTGAGGACGGCGTGGACACCGGGCACCCGCAGGGCTGCGGAGGTGTCGATGGCGAGGATGCGGGCGTGCGGGTGCGGGGAGCGCAGCAGCTTCATGTGCAGGAGCCCGGGGACCTCGACGTCGAAGGTGTACCGGGCGGTGCCCGTCACGACCTGGGGTCCTGCCGGGGCGCCGAGACTCTTGCCCACCGCCTTCCCCGCGCAGGAGCTTTCGGTGTGCCGCACGCCGCGGACGGCGTCCTCGATGGCGCGATATCCGGTGCAGCGGCAGATGTTGCCCTTGAAGGCCCGCGGGAGGTCATCCAGTTTGCCGTCGTCGTGGGCACCGCCCTTCTCCTGTTCGAGGGCGGCCGTGGTCATCAGGAACCCCGCGGTGCAGAAGCCGCACTGGAAGCCCTGGGCATCCAGGAACTTCTGCTGTACGGGATGGAGTTCGCCGCCCTCCCCGACCAGGCCCTCCACTGTGGTGACCGACCGGCCCTGCGCCCGCACCGCCGGATAGAGACAGCTGTGCACCGGCTCCCCGTCCACGTGCACGGTGCACGCCCCGCAGTCGCCCGCGTCGCAGCCCTTCTTCACGCCGAACCAGCCGCGCTCGCGCAGATACGTGCGCAGGCACTGACCGGCACGGGGCTCGGGGTCGAAGCTCTTGCCGTTGACCTGGATGCTGAAGCTCATCGCACACCGTCCCGGGTGAGTTCGTGGCGTACCTGCTCGGCGAGGTGGAAGGCCATGTGCCGCCGCCACTGGGGCAGTCCGTGGATGTCGTCGAACCAGTCGGAGTCGCCCACGGCCGACGCGATCGCCCCACACAGCCGGGCCCGGTCCGGTGGCAGGCCGAACCAGAGCCGGAACGGCCGTCGGGTCGCGGCCGTGACGGTCACGGCGAGCGAACCGTCCAGCGGATCCAGCGTCCCGATGACGAGGGCGCCGGAGCGCCCGAGGCCGTAGAGCGACGCCTGCCGGAAGGCGGTACGGCACCGCAGCGAGCGGGCGGGGAGGGTCACCGAGCGCAGCAACTCGCCGTCGGCGAGCACCTTGCGGCCCGCTCCGGTGACGAAGTCCGTGACCTTGACGCGCCGGGTCGAGCCGTCCTGAGCCTGAAGCAGACACTCGCCGTCGAGGGCCGCGGTGAGGGAGATCATCGGTCCTGCGGGCAGCGCGTTGCAGAGGTTTCCGCCGACGGTCGCCATGTTCCAGATCTTGAATGAGGCCAGAAAGGCCCGGCAGCACTGCTCGAAGAGAGGGGCGGCCGCCGCGTCGAGCGTCCGCCCGAACCGTGACAGCTGAGCGATGGTGCACGTGGCCGCGATCTCCAGCGATCCGTCGGGCAGCGCGCGGAGCGGCTCCCAGCCCGTCCGGCTCAGATCCACCAGGCGCCGCAGGTGCGGCTGGGGTTCGGAGAAGAGGTACGTCCCTCCGCCGAGCCAGGCGTCGCCAGGACGCCAGGGCTCGTGACGACGCGCGTCACGCACATCGAGAACCGTGTTCAGATCCATGTCTCCCCCGTCTTCGCCCTTTGCTTCCCTCGTCAGTGAAGCCCGGCCACAGGCCGAAAACGACTGGTGCACAGCACGGAAAATCTCCGGCCCGGCCGGTCATGTCCTGGTGAATCAACCAAGAGGCGCACCACCGCTACTCCCTTGCATTTACGATGACTTGACTCGCACCCACCTTGTGGATGTGAGAAGCCGGGCGGTGACCCGGTAACCATTCAAGGAGTCAGCACATGCACGTCGGAGACCTCCTCCAGATCAAGGGGCTCGATCTCACCCTCATCTGGGGTGGCGAGAATCTGCTCGACCAGGCGATCAGCGGAGTGACCGCCACGGACCTGGAGGATCCCGCCCGCTTTCTCCAGCCCGGAGAGATCGTGCTCAGCGGCCTGGTGTGGTGGACCGAAGCGGACCGTCACGCCAGGACCGAGCGCTTCGTCTCCGCACTGGCGGAGTCCGGAGCCACAGCGCTCCTCGCCGGCGAGGAGACCCACGGCACCGTCCCCGCCGACATCGTCGAATCCTGCCGCGAACACGGCATCGCGCTCCTGGCCGTACCGGCGCACACCAACTTCCGGGCGATCACCGAAGCCGTGTACCGGCGCCAGTGGGGCGACCTCAGCCGCCGCCCCGCAGACCACTTCGCCCTGCCCGAGAACGTACGCAGCGAGCTCGGCCGTCTCCTCGATCACCGCGCAGAAGCCGGCGAACTGCTGGAGTGCGCGCTCGCTCCGTTCGGTACGCCGTCGTGTTACGTGCTCACCAGCAGCGGGCGCACCATCGCCCGCACCGCGTCAGCCCCCGAACTCCCGGCCACGCAGGCCGCGCAGAACCTGCGCGGCCTCACCGGTGAGACGCTGCGCGTCCAGGCGGAGAGCACGCCGTACGACGCCTGGTATCTCCATCTGCCACAGCCGGGCGGTGCACCGCCCCGAGCCCTGCACGAGACAGCCGAGGCCATCGGCCAGTACCGCCACCATCACGATCGCAGGCATGCGGCCCGGCGCCGGACCGGGCAGGAGCTGATCGCCCTCGTCGACAAGTGCGGCGCCGACACGGGAGCCCTGACCAACGCCCTTGCGTCCTGCGGGCCGCTCACGGAGGGCCCCTGGCAGGTCGTGGTCACGGCCACCGGCGGGCAGCTCGCGGACAGCGCCGCCGAGGAAGCGCTCACTGAGGCGCTTCAGCACCTTCCCTCCGCCGTCTTCGCGGTCGGCACGACCCTGGACGCGGAAGCCGTCGCCGTCGTACGAAGCGGCGACTGGGGCACCGCATCGCTCCGCGAGCCCTGGTCCCTGCTGCACGACTGCCGCCCCGAGACCCCGCTGCACACCGGCGTCAGCGCGCCCACCGCCGAGCCCACCGGACTTCGTACCGCCCTCGCTCAAGCCCGCTACGCCCTCGCGGCGGCACGACACGGTTCCCCGACGCACGGCCAGGTGACCGCGGTCGAGGAACTCTCTTCCCTGGATTCACTCCTGGCCGGCATCCCCGCCGACGTACGCACCATCTTCAGCGCAGCGACGCTCGGCCCCCTGGCCGACCGCGAACCGGCCTCGCACAGCAGGCTTCTGGAGACCCTGGAGGTCTTCCTCGCCCACAACTGCTCCTGGGCCCGCACGGCCGAAGCCCTGCACCTGCACGTCAACACCGTCCACTACCGCATCGAACGGATCCAGGACCTCACCGGACGGGATCTCTCCCGCTTGGACCACAAGCTCGACCTGCGCGCCGCGCTCTTGTGCCGCTGACCTCGCGACCTGACCCGCGCCGAAAGGTTCGGACGGCGGCGATCACGCCGAGACGAACGGCTCCGTCAGATGCGGCGTCGCCAGGTGCAGCGTGGTGGCGGTTTCGTGGCCGAGCATGCGCTCCCTTGAGCGCCTTGCCGCCTCGGGGTCGGTCTCGTGCGAGTAGGCGAGCTCGGGGTGGAGCAGTTGGAGCGCGTGCACCAGGAGGTCGCCGGTGACGAGCGCCGACTCGCGCCCGTCGGCGACCAGCACACTCTGGTGACCGGGCGTATGACCGGGCGTGGCGACCACGCGTCCGGCGCGCAGGGGCGTGTCCCCGTCGAGGAGCCGGAGCCGACCGGCCGCCTCTAGCGGGTCGGTGAGGGTCTCGCGAAGCTGCGGGTTGAGCGCGTCGAGGGCGTCGAACTCGGCCCGCTGGAGCAGGTATTCGGCGTTCGGGAAGTAAGGGCGGCGGCCGCTGGTCGCACTGCCGGGGGAAGGGGCGCCGCCCACCGCGCCGCCCGCTGAGGGGACGGCCGCCTCGGTCACGACCGCCCACCCGACGTGGTCGGTGTGCAGATGCGTGAGCACCACGGTGTCGACCTCGGCCGGGTCGATGCCCGCGGCGGCGAGCGACTCGGGGAGCGCACCGGGCACGGGCGCCCACGAGGCTGCCGGGCCGTCCGCCGGACCGATCCCGGCGTCCACGACGGTGAGGCCCTTGTCGCCGCGGATCGCGTACGCGCGGAACTGGAGCCGCCAGCCGCCCTGGGCGTCGACCGCGCCCGGGTCGTAGCGGTCGGCCTCGGCCCACTGGGCGGCCGTGGCCTCGGGAAAGGCATCGGCGCGCGGGGAGAAGAACGGGCCCTCGCCGTCGGCGAGGGCGATGATCTCGGTCGAGCCGATCCGGAGACGGGGAGCGCTGAGGGACATGGCCGCGATCCTGTCATGCCTCGCACGGGGCATGCGCGGCTCGTGGCAGTGGGCCGGTCAGCTGCGGAAGGGGCCCGTGACTTCGTAGGTGATGCCGCCGGACGAGCTGCCGCTCGTACCGCGCTGGCTGGAGAAGTAGAACCGCTTGCCGTCCGGCGAGAAGGCCGGGCCGCAGATCTCCGAGGAGGACTGGCCGTTGATCCGCAGGAACGTCGCGACCACGTCGTCCGGCGTGATGACGCAGATCTCCATGTTGCCGCCGTCCTCCGCTACGTACAGATCGCCGGAGGACGCACCGGTGACGTTGTCGACGCCGGTCAGCGGGGCGCCGCCACCGACGACCAGGGAGTCGTCGTAGGCCAGCTCATAGGTGCCGGCGGCCAGGTCGAGCTGCCAGACGCGGCCATCGCCCTTGGTGGTGAACCAGACGGTGTCGTTGGCGTAGTGGCAGCCCTCACCGCCGTTGAACAGCTTGGCGCCGGAGACCTGGTCGCGGGTCGGGGTTGGCGAGCCGTCCGGGTCGGGCACGGTCGCCCAGGTGAAACTGCCGGAGGTGGCCGTTCCAGCCGTGAGAACTTGGAGCGTGCCTGCCGAGAGGTTGCCCCACGTGGACGGAACGAACCGGTAGAAGCAGCCGTCCGACGCGTCCTCGGTCAGGTAGATCACCTTGCGGACCGGGTCGGCGGCGGCCGCCTCGTGGTTGAAGCGGCCCATGGCATCGCGGCGTACGGCGGCGTTCACGCCCCACGGGTCGGTCTCGTAGACATAGCCGTTGCTGACCTCCTCGCAGGAGAGCCAGGTGTTCCAGGGGGTCGCCCCGCCGGCGCAGTTGCGGTTCGTGTTGGACAGGATCCGGTACGAGCCGGTGATGGAGCCCGTCGAGTTGAACTTGATCGCCCCGGCGCCGCCGGTGGCGGAGATCTCCGAGTTGGAGACGTAGATCCAGCCCGTGCCGTCGGCGAAACAGGCGCCGCCGTCGGGGGCGTTGTGCCAGGTGTAGGCGGTGGAGCCGACCTTCTGGCCGGACCGGGCGATCACCCGGCTGGTGAAGCCGCTGGGCAGCTGGATGCCGTTGGAGTCTGCCGTGCCGAGCGCTCCGTAGGGGCCCGGGCCTTTCTGGGCCGGCGCCGCGTAGGCCGCGCCCTGCATGAGGGTGTAGCCGAATGCCGCCGCTGTGCCGCCGACGACCGCTCCACGCAGGAAACTACGACGTTCCACTTGATCACTCCAGGGGATCGTGACCGTCCCTGCCGCACCGGTCGGGCGGCAGGGTCGCGGGGGTGCGCTTCCGGAACGTACGAGTCCCGGATTGACGGTGCATCAACGACCGATGAAGCGGAAGCGACTGCTGCCGGCCTGTTGCGCACGGCCGATGATCTCGGCCGCGCCGTTCACCGTGACGCGTCGGCCCCGGTCGTCGGCAGATAGCGGGGCGCGCGCCAAGCCTTCAGCCGCTGCTCCACCGCGGCCCCCAGAGACAGGAGCTCGGCGTCCTGGCGGTCACCGGCCATCAGGAGCACGCCGACCGGCAGTTCGCCCACGGACCCGGCGGGCACCGAGAGGGACGGATATCCGGCGACGGCCGCCGGCGTGGACGAAGGGATGACGTCGTTGTCGCCGCGCGCGCAGTCGGTCGTCCAGGCGGGCGGGTTCGTGGGCGCCGCGATGGCGTCCAGGCGATGGGTGGCCATGGTCTCGTCGAGGGAGCGCCGGGAGAGGTCCTTCAACTCGGCGCGCATGGCACGGTACTTGGGGTCGGTGGTGGGCGGTGCGGCGAGTGCCTGCTCGAACAGCTCCTGACCGGCGAAGCAGGTCTGTTCCTCGGGGTGGGCACGGTTGAACTCGATCAGCTCGGCGAGGTTCTGGGGTCCCTTGCGCGTACCGAGGTAGGCGTCGATGTCCCGGTGGAACTCGCTGAGCAGCGCGGGGAATTCGAGTTCGGCGAGCCGCGCCTGGTACGGGGGCGTCACCTCGACGACGACTGCTCCGGCCTTGCGCAGCTTCTTCGCCGTACGGGTCATCACGGCGTCCACGTCGTCTCCGAGTGAGGGCAGGCGCCACAGCCCGATCCGCTTGCCGCGAAGGCTGGTGCGGGTGGCGTCACCGTACGAGCCCTTGCCCTCGCTCAGCACGGACAGCGTGAGCGCGGTGTCGACGACATTGCGCGCCATGGGCCCGGCCGTGTCCTGCTCGGCTGAGATCGGGACGACGCCCGACTGGCTGACCAGGCCGAGGCTGGGCTTGTGGCCGACGACGCCGTTCATCCCTGCCGGGCACACGATGGAGCCGTCCGTCTCGGTGCCGATGGCGACCTGCGACAACGACGCGGCGAGCGCGGCGGCGGAGCCGGACGACGATCCGCACGGGTTCCGGTCGAGGACGTACGGATTATTGGTCTGCCCGCCCACCGCCGACCACCCCGAAGTCGGCTTGGCAGCGCGGAAGTTGGCCCACTCGGACAGATTGGTCTTGCCGAGGATCACCGCCCCCGCCTTCCGCAGCCGGGTCACCAGCGCGGCATCGGTGCCGGGCGGGCTCCCGGCGAGCGCGAGCGATCCGGCGGTCGTCGGCATTCCACGGGTGTTCACATTGTCCTTGACCAGCACGGGGATACCGTCCAGCGGCCCCAGGGTCTTGCCGCGCCGGTGCCTGGCGTCGCTGGCGGCGGCCTGGCGCAGCGCGGTCGGGCTGGTGCGCAGCACCGAGTGAATCTTGGGATCGACGACCTCGATCCGTCGCAGGTAGGCCCGGGTAAGCGCCGCCGAGGTCAGCGAACCGTCCGCCATGCGCGCCTGTAACTCGGGAATCGTCACGGTGTCCAGATCGACGCCGCGGTCCTCGGCGGCTTGCGCACCGGTGTTCGGTACGCCCGTCAGAAGCGACCCCGCGACGAGGGCGGCGGTCATTGCGGCCATGCTCTTCTTCCTCATGCGGGTCAGCGGACTACACGGGCCGCGTACGGCGCAAGAGTGCGGGGCTTCCACAGATCGTGCGGCACCCGCCGCGTCGGGCCTCTCAGATGACACCTCCGCCCCAGAGCGACATCCGTGCCCAGGAGGCCGGGACTCCCGGAGGTCGCCGACGGGCCCCGGACCGGTTGATGCCCCGGCCGCCGCTCCGGCGGAGAGTCGGCTCAGCTCTGGGCCGGGGTGAGCACCACGAAGTCCGCGTTCGACGGGTCGAGACAGACGGCCAGGCGGCCGACGCCCTCCGCGTCCGCCGGTCCCATCTGCACGCTGCCGCCCTTCTCGGTGACCTGGGCGACCGCGGCGTCACAGTCGGGGACGGCGAAGACCGGGTGCCAGTACGGCCGCCCGCCCGCCAGCGCGAGGTCCTCTGTATGGAGCTGCATGAGGCCGCCCTGCATGCGCTCTTCGGGCAGCCCGGCGGGGGTGATGAGGGTGTACGTGCCACCGCCGCCCGGCAGCTCCGTGTCGCTGAACTGCCAGCCGAAGACTGCGCCGTAGAACTCCCGGGAGGCCGCGGCGTCGCTCGTGTACAGCTCGGTCCAGGACAGCGAGCCCGGCTCGTCCGCCAGCTCGAAGCCCGAGTTCTTCCCCGGCTGCCAGACGGCGAACTGGCTGCCCAGCGGGTCGCTGTACTGCGCCATCCGGCCCCAGTCGTCGAGGTCCCGCGGCGCCACCCGCACAGTGCCGCCCGCGCGCTCCACGGCCTGAGTCGTGGCGTCCGCGTCGGTGACGGTGTAATAGATCATCCAGGCCGAGCGCGCTCCTTCCTCGGTGAGCTTGCCGAGCCCGGCGACGGTCTTGCCGTCCTTCTTGAACATCCCGCCGTCCATGTCCTCCGTCTCGCCCATGGACTCGTACTCCCAGCCGAGCACCGCGCCGTAGAAGTCCGCGGCGGCCCGGACGTCCGGGGCACCGAGGTCGAGCCAACAAGGGGAGCCGGGAGCGAGGTCAGTGGTGATCACGACAAATCCCTTCGCAGATCCTGTGTGACACCAGCCTGGCACCCGCCACTGACAGCCGCGCGTCGACCGCCCGGTCATGCGCCTGTACGGGGCGTGCCGACGGGGCCAGGGGCTGCGTGGCCGACCAGCGTTCCAGGTGATGGCGACGTCGGCCACCGCCAGATCCTTGGGGGTGGCCTGCGGGTCGAGGACGTGCGCGAGCGGGCGGCCGTCGTCGGCGCCGTGCCACACGCGGAACTCCTGCCCGTACCAGGAGCCGTGGCGGCGCACGTCGCCGTCGGCCGCATGGACCAGGTCGGCGGTGTCCTCGGCAGGGCGCTCGCCGTCGAAGACCCCTCATACAGCAGACGCTGTGACCGTCAGCAGGCACTGTGACCGCCCGTCATGCACGATCCCGATCCCGCCACGGACCGTCTGGCACCAGAGTGCCGAGCACGGCCGGCAGCTGTGGCGGCTCAACCGGGTCTGGCAGCGACCTCAGATCCGACCATGCGATCCAGGCGTGCGTGTCCGTTCCACTGAACATCACGGTCGACCGGCACAGACCGATCAAGCACCGCAGCCGGGTCGAGTCCGGTTTCCTCGGCCAGTTCTCGTCGTGCCGCCACCAGCGGCGTCTCGCCCGGCGCGGACGGGTCGAAGCCGTGCTCGACCAGCCGGCGAACCCCCAGCGGGCTTCGCGACGACCACCCCGCAGGGATCATGTCGAGGGGCCCACCTCGGACCAGTCGGTGATCCGATCGCCGGGGTCACAGCTTCTCCCGGCCGATTGCAGACCGTCTCCTTGGCCACCGCGGGCCCACCCGCTTGCTCGGCGTCCGGCTCTCGGAGGTGGGCGCCGAAGGTGCTCCCGCGCTGACGGCGGCAGCCTCGGCCGGGGCGATGCGGCGCAGCAGGAAGCCGGCGGTCAGGGCCATGACGAACATCACCACCGCGTACACCGCCGAGGGGATGGCCATCCGGGTGCTGTCAAGGAGCGAGGGGCTGAGGGCGATTGCCATCGACAGCGTGGTGTTGTGCATGCCGATCTCGAAGCAGGTGGCGACGGACTGCCGGTGGTCGCCGCGGGCAAGGCGGGTCGCGCCGTAGCCGATGGTCAGGGAGATCGCGCCGAAAAGGAAGGCGACGAGGCCGACGTCGGCGAGATAGCCGAGCACGTTCTCACGCTCGGCGGCAAGCGCGGCGATGATGATGCCGACGAGCACGGCGACCGCCGTCACCTTGACCATCCGCGTGGAGCGCTCCGCGAAGTCCGGACGGCGGTGTCGGACCAGCATCCCCGCCGCGACCGGCACCAGCACGACGAGGAAGACCTGCAGTGTCTTGTCGAAGCGCAGTCCCAGCGCCTCGTCCGTGCCGGCCATGAAGTGGTCGAGGGAGAGATTCACGACGATCGGCAGCGTGACGACGGCGATGACCGAATTGATGGCGGTCAGCGTGACGTTGAGGGCGACGTCGCCGCCGAAGAGATGGCTGAAGATATTGGCCATCGTGCCGCCGGGAGAGGCCGCGAGCAGCATCATGCCGACGGCAAGCGCGGGACTCAGGTCGAAGGCGAGCACCAGGCCCAGACAAGCGGCGGGCAGCAGCACCAGCTGGCAGACGAGCGCGACGGCCACAGGCCGCGGATACGCCGCGATCCTGCGGAAGTCGGCCACGGACAGGCCGAGTCCGAGACCGAACATGATCACGGCGAGGACGGCGGGCAGCAGATAGGTGGTCAGCGGCGAGTCCACGCGAACAGACTCCGGGAGGCTGCTCGAAAAGTCCACGGCCATACAGAACAGCTCCCGCGCGCCGGCCGCGACGGAGAGGCGCAGGGGCGTCGGTAGCCGGCCGTCAGGCCAACCGGCCGCGCCGACAGGTCCAGAGAGATCTCGCCATCCACCGCTCCCGGTGCGCCGGTGAACTAGGTCCAGCAGCGTGACCCGGCGCCGGCCCGGGGAGTCGGCCACGTGGACCGCGGTCTCCGTCTGGCCGAAGCCGTCCCGGATCAACACACCCCAGGACGGTTCACCGCCTCAACCACCTCGAAAACGCCTCAGCCCATCCGAAGATGAGCCCTGAGTTGCGGAGAATTCCGACATCGCTGTCGGGACGACGGGATTTGAACCTGCGACCCCTTGACCCCAGTAGTGCACGATTCTGGTCCGGAGTTCTGAAGCCCCAGCAGCGCGCAGTTGCTGGGGCTTCTCGCGTCATCGAATGGCTCGCCTCACTTCGGCTTCACTTGCGGAGCAACAGCAGGAAGAAGCGGATCTTCTCGCGGATGAACGCCCGAACGGGCGGCAGGGCCGCACCCATCTGCGCGGCGTACTCGGGCCCGAACCGGCTGTCCATCTCCTCGCGCCGGTCGTGAAAGCCAAGCTCCACCATGTCCATGCTCAGGGCGAGGTTGGCCGTCAGGTCCTTGAGCTCAAGGGTGTGGAAGCCCGCGTCCTCGACCAGACCGAAGAACTCCGGCATGCGCAGGGGGAGATTGCTGGCGAGGACCTGATCGTAGAGGGCGGCATCAGCCTCGGTCGGATCGGCGACAAGCACGGCCTCCAGGACCAGGAACTCACCACCGGGCCGGAGCACGCGCCATGCCTCTTTGAGAGCCTTGGCCCGGTCCATGTGCCCGATGCTCTCCACAGCCCAGGCGCCGTCGAACGACTCGTCGTCATACGGGAGTTGAGTGGCATCGGCGAGCTCGAAGGCCAGCCCTTCGCGGTCGGCCGCGAGCCGGTTGGCGCGGTCGATCTGCTCCTTGCTCACGGAGATGCCCGTGACGTGTGCCCCGGTCCGTTCCGCCAACTGGGCGGCCGGGCGGCCCGGGCCGCAGCCGATGTCCAGGAAGCGCTGTCCGGGCCGGAGGTGGAGGAGACTGATCAGGTAGTCCGTGTACCGGTCCTGCGCCTCGGACGACAGGGTGACCAGATCCAGGCCGGCCGGGTGCGGCGCGTCCGGGGGCACCCAGAGCCCGCAGTGCAGGCTTTCGCCGAGGGTCTGGTGCCAGACGTCACCGAACTCGTCGTACCAGGCGCCGACTTGTTCGGGGGCGATCGGATCGGCCTGCTGGGCGATCGGTCCGGCGCTGGGGTTGGGGCTCTCTTGCGGCACATGTCCTCCTGACGGGAAAACGGCACGGCGGCACAGCAGCGAAGGCTGCGCCTGGGGAAACCTGCGGGACGGCGTGCGATGGTGCGGGAACCTGCCGGTCACCGCCGTCAGGCCGGGCGGTACGTGCCCGGGGCGAGGTAGACGGCGAAGCGCGGGGCCGAACCACCGCGGTAGGAGAGGAAGTTCTGGGTCACCGACTCCGTCAGCGGGCCGTCCGCCAGGGCGTCGAGGGCAGCCGTGTAGGGCGCCGGGTCCACGTTCTCCTCGCGCATGAAGGCCGCCACGCGGTCGTGCGCGGACGCGTCGTCGCTGTGACCGGGGATGAGCGGCACATAGAGCGTGGCACTCGGGGCGTCCTGCGCGGAGCTGAAGCCCCAGCAGGTGACGGGGGGCTTCGGCCATCCGGACTCGCGGTGTCCGGTGACGCGTTCAAGAGCACGGGCGAAGGAACCGGGTACGTGATCGCGGGCGACGGCCGACTGGGCATCGATGTCATCGGCGGTCACACCTGTGTGCGCGAGGTAGACCTTGCAGCGGGCCTCTCGGGCGTCGGACAGGTCCAGGGCCAGTGCGGCAGGCTCGTGCGCGATGCCGTGGACGCCGCCCAAGTGGTCGGCGAGGGCGCGCCAGGGGCGTTCCATGCCCAGCCGGACCATGGCCTCCTCCGTGCGGGCCACAGCGTGCTCGCGGCCGGCGACGGCGGGGTTGAGGTAGATCTTGTAGAGCGGGTGTCCGCCCCGCCAGGCAACCCCGTGGGAGAGCGAGAAGTATCCGCGCGGGTCCCGGTCGGTGAAGAGGTCCTCGACGGCGAGATAGCGCTCGATCGAGACTCCCGGACGGCCGGCCAGGCCTCGGGTGAATGCCCTGCCGTCTTCCTGACGGGCCAGAGACGTACCCGGGTGACTCGGGGTTTCGAGCGAAAGGCGCAGCTCGCTCTGGCCGTCGGCCCAGGCGAACGACACTTCGAAAGGCATGCCGTCGATGGCGACCCAGCACGCGCGCTCGGGCGGCTTCCCCGCGGGGAGTTCACCCCAGCCCCCTAACAGCTCGCGTACCAGGGCGAGTCGAGACCGCCGTTCGCTCTCGCTCGCGCCGAGCACCTCGCTCCCGCGCCGGATCTTGTCGCAGGCGATGTCGGCGTAGCTGTCGGTCGGTTGGTACCTCCGGGACTCGAAGCGCACGGGCCGTCCCACCATCTCGGCGGCGACTCCCGTGTCCGGTGTGAGAGCAGCAGCTTCCATTGACTCTCCCTGCACAACTTGGATCACGTAACGGGCGCAAACGATCGGATCGTCTCATCCGGTGATCGCGGACATCCGTCATCCGGAGAGATCCATTCGACTATGGGGCACTAAGTGCCGCTATTTCAGCCAATGTTCAGCATCATCCGAAACACCACTACGCAGGAGAAGTGGGGTTGGCGGCGAATGACCGCACTCCGTCGCCAGTCGTGCACACATGGCCGCACCTGCGCTTACCCAGGGTCGTACCGGTCTGCGCGAGGTCGGGCCGAGAACGGCCTGAAGATCTCACCCGGGAAGTTTGCGCACCGGTTTCGATGCGACGGCCAGCGCGTACCCGATGCCCCGCGTCGCGGCGAACCGCTCCACGACGGCCCTTGCCTGCCCGAGCGCCTCACTCGCCGCGTCGGTCTCCGCGACCTCGGGGACCACGGCGTCGGAGAGCCCGGCGAGGACGCACTCGAGGGTCCTGCGGACGCTGTGGTCGGAGACGTCGAGGAGCTCGTCCAGCACGAGCCCGCCATCAGTGACCAGGCCGGGATAGTCGTCAAGCGGGGCGATCGAGGCGATGCCGGCCATCTGGAGGTACGCCGCTAGGCCGGCCTCCTCGGCCTCGGTGAGCGGGGCTCGCTGCACCAGGTTCGCGATGACGAGGCGGCCGCCGGGTCGCAGGATTGTGGCGAGTTGCTTCAGTACGCGCCGCGGATCGGGCATGTGCAACAGCGACTCGAACAGCCACACCGCGTCGAAGGACTCGGGGGCGAAGCGAAGGTCGGCCGCGTCGCCGTGTTCGAACTTCACCTGGCCGCCAAGACGTTCGGCCTCGGCCGCCAGGTTCGCCAGCCGGACCTGTTCGCGGCTGATGGTGACGCCGACGACTTCCGCGCCCGTGGACCGGGCGAGCTGGAGGGCCGGGCGGCCGGTGCCGCAGCCGACGTCGAGGACCCGTCCGCCCCTGCGCACCGCGAGCTTGTCGATCATGAGGTCGGTCATGCGCCGGGATGCCTCGGCCATGGAACCGGTGTCGGCGGGGCCGTCCCAGTATCCGTAGTGCAGGCTGCCACCCATGAGGGCGCTCAGCAACTCGGTTCCCTGGTCGTAGAGTTCTCCGACCACTTCGGCTGTGACTCCACGCCTGTCGGCAGTCATGGTCCTGGCCTCCCCTTCAGTAACTCACCGGTGGCGTCCACCGCGCCCCTCTGTGCCGTGTCGCCGAAAGCGAGCGGGATCTTCCCAGTACGACGCGGAGCATGCCGGACCTTGCCCGACATTTCCCACGAACCGCCCGTCGGAACTGCATTCCGGCCAATCTCCGGGCCGCAGATCTGACGGATGACCTCACGCCTGCGCCCTGTGGTCCGGTGGTGCGGCCGGGCCCCGCGCCCCGGTGGTACCGCCTCCGGAAGCGACCGCACCTGCGGATTGACGACAAAGCCGCACACGACCGATCAGTCAGCTACAAGAACGGCCGAATTGGCCACCGCGCCGATCCGCATCGCCACGTTCTGCGACATGATCGCTACGCATCGTTCGATGACGCATTCACCAGACGACTGAGCGCGCCCTTCCCCTTGTGCGGCCGACCGGCATGTCGGCACCGCCGTGCTCCGGGAAGCCGGCGCAGAGGAGTTGACGCGTGTCCGCACAGCACCACTCCCTCCCGGAGGCCTTCGCGCGACAGGCTGAACTGTCTCCCGACGCAACCGCACTGATCTGCGGCGCCGAGCAGGACACGGCCATGACGTACCGGGAACTCGACGCCCGTTCCGACCACTTGGCCCGGCGCCTTGCCACGGAGGGGGTGGGTCCGGGTTCCACCGTGGCGGTCCTGATGGAACGCTCGGCCGAGCTCGTGGTGTCGCTGCTCGCCGTCGTCAAGTCCGGTGCCTGCTATGTCCCGTTGGATGCGCGGCAGCCCGCGTCACGGCTGCGGTCGATGGTCGAGCAGACCGGATCCCGCCTGATCCTGACGGACGGGCCCCGTCCCCAGGCGGAATTCGGCGCCGGGCCACGCGTCCTGCCGGTGCCCGTGGGCGCATCGGACGGGCACGAGGGCCCCGCATCCCCCGGCATCCCTGCCGAACCGCGGCAGCTCGCCTACGTGATGTTCACCTCCGGATCCACCGGTACGCCCAAGGGCGTGGCGGTGACCCACGAGAACGTCGTGGGCCTGGCCCGGGACAAGGCCTGGCGCAGCGGCGCCCACGAGCGGGTCCTGCTGCACTCGCCGCACGCCTTCGACGCATCCACGTACGAACTGTGGGTGCCGCTGCTGTGCGGCGGGACGGTCGTGGTGGCGCCCCCGGGCGAGCTGGACGCCCGTGGCATCGCCTCGGCGGTCTCGGATGCGGGAATCACCGGATTGTGGGTGACCGCCGGGCTGTTCTCCGTCCTTGCGGAGGAAGATCCGCAGTGCTTCCGCGGCGCGCGCGAAGTGTGGACCGGCGGGGACGCGGTCTCGCCCGCGGCCGTCCGGCGGGTCCTGCGGGCCTGCCCCGGCACGGCGGTCGTCAACGGCTACGGGCCGACGGAGACGACGACGTTCGCCACCTGCCACCGGGTCGCCGGAACCGGGGGCCCGGGCACCGTGATTCCCATCGGCGCCGCCATGTCGGGCATGCGTACCGAGGTCCTCGACGGGCAGTTGCACCCGGTGCCGCCGGGTGAGGTCGGGGAACTGTACATCGGCGGTTCGGGCCTGGCCCGTGGCTACTGGAATCGCCCGGACCTGACCGCCGAGCGGTTTGTCGCCGACCCGCTGGGAGAGCCCGGCGCCCGCCTCTTCCGCACCGGTGATCTGGTGCGCGGCGGGCCGGACGGTCTCCTTGAGTTCGTGGGCCGCAGCGACGACCAGGTGAAGATCCGCGGTTTCCGCGTCGAGCCCGGCGAGGTGGAGGCCGTCCTCTCGGAACACCCGGGTGTCGCCCAGGCCGCAGTCGTGACAAGGGAGGACCGGCCCGGGCACAAACGGCTCGTCGGCTATGTCGTCCCCGCCGATGAGGCCGCGCCCGGGCAGAGCGCCGCGCACGCGGACTCGGTGAGCGAGTGGCAGGGGATCTACGACTCGCTCTACAGCGATGTCGCCCGGGCGCGCTTCGGCGAGGACTTCTCCGGCTGGCACAGCAGTTACGACGGACAGCCCATTCCGACGGAGCAGATGCGGGAGTGGCGCGACGCGACCGTGGAGCGGATCCGCGAACTCAACCCGCGTCGGGTCCTGGAGATAGGCGTGGGCACCGGCCTTCTGATGTCCCGCCTTGCTCCGCAGTGTGACGCCTACTGGGGAACGGACCTGTCCGGCCAGGTCATCGAGGCACTGACCGGACTGGTGCGCCGGGACGCCTCGCTCGCGGACCGGGTCGAGCTGCGCGCCCGTGCGGCCGACGACATCAGCGGCCTGCCCGCCGACTTCTTCGACACCGTCGTCATCAACTCCGTCACCCAGTACTTCCCCGACGCCCACTACCTCACGGACGTCCTGGCCAAGGCCGTCGAACTGCTCGTCCCCGGTGGGTCGCTCTTCGTCGGGGACGTACGCAACCTGCGCCTCCTTCGCACCTTCCACACCGATGTCCAGCTGCGCCGCCCGGACCTGCCGTCGAGCCCCGGCGCACTCCGCGCGGCCGTCGAGCACGGCATGGTCCGGGAGAAGGAGCTGCTGGTGGACCCGGCGTTCTTCACCGAACTGGCGGGTGCCGTCCCCGGCATCGGCGGCAGCGAGGTGCGGGTGAAGCGGGGACGGTACGTCAACGAACTGACCCGCTATCGCTACGACGCCGTCCTGCGGAAGGCCGGACGCGGATCCGAGCCCGGCATCCCCGTACTTCCCGTGGAAGAGCTGCGGTGGGGCCAGGACGTCTCGGACCTGGAATCGCTGGCCGACCGCCTCGACGCCGGACGGCCCGTCGACATCCGCGTCACCGGCCTGCCCGACAACCGGATCGCACCCGTCGCCGCGGCACTGCGGGCGCTGGGCGGCGCGGGTGGCTCGGGCCGGATCCGCCCGTTGGGCGCTCAGGACGACGCCGAGACCCTCGTGGTCGAGCAAGTGCATGAGCTTGCCGCGGGGTTGGGGCTTCGGGCCTCCGTCACCTGGTCCGCGACCGCTGATGACGCCTTGGACATCGTGGTGACCCGCCGCCCGCACGGCGCACCCGGCGGCGGATCCCCGACACCGGCCGGCACGGCGCTGACCTCGCTGGTCAACGCCCCCGCGACTGCGCGCGACACCGGCGCCCTGGTCTCCTCGGTCCGCGACTTCCTGCGGGGGCGATTACCCGAGTACCTGGTCCCGGCCGCCACGGTGGTGCTCGAGACCCTGCCGCTGACGCCGCACGGCAAGGTGGACCGCCGACGGCTGCCGGAGCCCGACATCAGCTCCGCCGAGGACGGACGGCCGCCGCGCACCCCTCTCGAAGAGCTGCTGTGCGGGCTGTTCGCCGACATCCTCGGCGTGTCCAGGGTCACCATCGACGACAGCTTCTTCGCGCTCGGCGGGCACTCCCTGTCGGCCACCCGCCTCAGCTCCCGGCTGCGGTCGGCGCTCGGCCTGGAGCTTCCGGTGCGCAGCGTCTTCGAAGCACCGACCGTCGCCGGTCTTGCCGAGGCCGTGCGCCAGGCATCGGCAGGCGATCGGCCCCCGCTCCTGCCCTTGGAGCACCCCGGTCAGATACCCCTGTCCTTCGCTCAGCGCCGCCTTTGGTTCCTCGACCGGCTCCAGGGACCGAGCGCGACGTACAACGTCCCCCTCGTCCTCGAACTGAAGGGCGAGCTGGACCGGACAGCACTCGAAGCCGCGCTCGGCGATGTGCTTGAGCGCCACGAGAGCCTGCGGACGGTGTTTCCCGAAACGGCCGGTGTGCCCCGACAGCTCGTCCTGGACCGCGCGGCCGCACGGCCGCCGCTGGACATCAGCACGGTGACGCCCACGGAACTCGACGCGGCGGTGGCCGCAGCGGTGCGCCGTCCGTTCGACCTGGCGAGCGAAGTCCCGGTCAGGGCCCACCTGTTCACCACGGCCCCGGGCTGCCACGTCCTGGCGCTGACCATCCACCACATCGCCTGCGACGGATGGTCCCTTGCACCACTGTGGCAGGACCTCGCCACCGCCTACGCCGCACGCCGTCGCGGTGAAGTCCCCGGCACGGAGCCCCTGCCGGTCCAGTACACGGACTACACCCTGTGGCAGCGCCGGCTCCTGGGCGACGAGGGCGACCCCGGCAGTCCGGCCGCCCGCCAGCTCGCCTACTGGACCGGTGCCCTGACCGGGCTGCCCGAGTGCGCCGAACTCCCCCTGGACCGGCCCCGGCCGCAGTCCGCATCCCACCGCGGCGACACCCTGCACTTCACCGTGGACGCCGATCTGCACCGGCGGATCGTGGACCTGGCAGGGCGGTGCGGGGCGAGCCCGTTCATGGTGGTGCACGCCACTCTCGCCACCTTGCTGACCAAACTGGGCGCGGGCCACGACATCGCGATCGGTACCCCGGTCGCGGGCCGCACGGACCATGCCCTGGACGGTCTTGTGGGGTTCTTCGTCAACACCCTGGTGCTACGCACCGACACCTCGGGGAACCCCGCCTTCCGAGATCTGCTCGCCCGGGTGCGGGAGACCGACCTGGCCGCGTACGCCCATCAGGACATGCCGTTCGAGCGCCTGGTGGACGCCCTCGCCCCGGCGCGCGGGACGGCCCACCACCCCCTGTTCCAGGTGATGCTCGCCCTCCAGAACGCTCCACAGGGTGCGCCGGAGCTGCCGGGTCTGGCCGTCGGGGAGCGCGCGGTGAGCACCGGTGCCTGCCGGTTCGACCTTTCGCTGAGCCTGCGGGAGTCCCGGGGCGCCGACCAGCGCCCGCAGGGCATGGACGGGGTGGCGGAGTACAGCACCGATCTGTTCGACCGGGGCAGCGTCGAGCGTCTCGTCCAACGGTTCCTGCGTTTCCTCGACGCGGTCACCGCCGACCCCGGGCAGCGGATCGGCGCGCTCGACGTGGTACTCGCCGACGAGCGGGAAAGGCTCCTTGCGCAGGGCCGCGACAGCGTGCGGGAGGTACCGCGGCTGCCCCTGCCCGAGCTGTTCGAGGCGCAGGTCGAGCGGGCGCCGGAGGCGACGGCGTTGCTCTTCGACGACGGTGTGGGACCCGTACGGAAGTTGACGTACCGTCAGCTGAATGCCCGGGCGAACCGGCTCGCGCGGTATCTCGTCGGCTGCGGCATCGGCCCCGAGCAGTACGTGGCCATCGCGCTGCCCCGTACGGTCGACTCGGTCATCGCCACCCTCGCCGTGCTGAAGGCGGGAGGCGCGTATCTGCCGCTGGACGCGAACCATCCCGCGGCGCGGCTCCGGTTCATGCTCGAGGACGTCCGCCCGGTGCTGCTCCTCACCGACTCCGGCACCTCGCTTCCCCTGCCGGATGTTCCCGGTACCCCCGGCATGCGCCGAGTCGTCCTGGACCGGGCCGAGACCCGGCACGCCGTCGGCCTGTGCCGGGAGACGGACGTCGCCGACGACGAGCGGGTACGCCCGCTGACGGACACGAGTCCCGCGTACGCCATCTACACGTCCGGGTCCACCGGCCGTCCCAAGGGCGTCGTGGTGACCCACTCCGGTTTCTCCGGTGTCGCCGAGGCGCAACTGCGGCGGTTCGGGGTGACGGCGTCGAGCCGGATCCTCCAGTTCGCATCGCACAGCTTCGACGGCGCCGTGTGGGAGCTGTGCGGCGGGCTCCTCACCGGCGCCACGCTGGTGATGGCACCGGCGGAACTCACCGCGCCCGGGCCCGGGTTGGCCGCCCTGGTCGAGCGGCTCGACGTCACCCACGCGACGCTGCCCCCGGCCGCGCTGACCGTGATGGAGCCCGCTCAGCTGTCCTCCCTGTCCTCACTGATCGTCTCGGGTGAGGCGTCGTCCGGGGAGACGGTCCGGCGCTGGTCGGCCGGACGCCGTTTCATCAACGGCTACGGCCCGACCGAGACCACCGTGTGCGCCACGCTCAGCTCTCCGCTCTCCGGCAGCGGTACGCCTCCGATCGGCACGCCCACCGTGGGCGCGAGCACCTACGTCCTCGACCGCGACCTGTGTCTCGTGCCGCCCGGGATCCCCGGCGAGCTGCACGTCTCCGGGGCCGGACTCGCCCGCGGCTATCTGCACCGGCCGGGGCTCACGGCCGACCGGTTCGTGGCCGACCCGTTCGGCGCCCCCGGCTCCCGGATGTATCGCACGGGCGACATCGTGCGCTGGAACAGCGACGGGGAGCTGGAGTACATGGGCCGCGCTGACGGCCAGGTCAAGATACGGGGGTTCAGGATCGAGCCGGGCGAGGTCGAGGCCGCCCTGAGCACCCACCCGGACGTCGCGCAGGCCGTGGTCGTCCCCCGCAAGGACAGCCGCGGCGCCATCTGCCTCGCCGGATACGCCGTGCCCGCCGGGAACTCGGCGACCCTGAACGGCCTTGAGCTGCGCTCCCATCTCGCCGGTCTGTTGCCCGACTACATGGTCCCGGCCTCGGTGACGGTGCTCGACGCGCTGCCGATCGCGGCAACGGGCAAGGTGGACCGGGCCGCGCTCCCGGCGCCGGACTTCGCGACGCTGTCGGCAGGCCGGGCGCCGCGCAATCCGCGCGAACGCATCCTGTGCGAGCTGTACACCGAGGTTCTGGACGTCCCGCAGGTCACCATCGACGACAGCTTCTTCGCCCTGGGCGGGCACTCACTGCTCGTGACCCGGGTGATCAGCGGGATCCGCCGCCGCCTCGGGGTGGAACTGCCCGTCCGTACCCTCTTCGAACGGCAGTCGGTGGCCGCGCTCCTCGAGGCCGTCGACGGGCCGACCACGCCGATCGACCCGCGCGGGGCGGACGCGTGCGGTCCGGGCCCGGCCGGCCTCGCGGCGGACGCCGTGCTCGACCCGCGGATCACCGTCGGGCCCCGGCTGGAGGGCCAGTCCGGCGACACGACGGACCACGAGAACATCCTGCTGACGGGCGCGACGGGCTTCCTCGGCGCCTTCCTCCTGCGCGAACTCCTCGACCGTACGAGTGCCGACATCCACTGTCTGGTCCGCGCGGACGACACCGAGCAGGCGGCCAGGCGCGTCCGGCGGAGCCTGGTGGAGTACGGGCTGTGGAACGAGTTCACCCGCAGCCGGATCGTGCCCGTGCCCGGCGATCTGGAAAAGCCCCTGCTCGGCCTCTCCCCGGAGCGGTTCGACGCCCTGGCGGCCCTGACTGACGTCGTCTATCACAATGGCGCGCGGGTCAACGCGGTCGAACCGTACGCCCGGCTGAGGGCGTCGAACGTGTCCGGCACCCAGGAGGTGCTTCGGCTTGCGGCCCGCTCGATTCCGGTGCCGGTCCACTACGTCTCGACTGCCGCGGTCTCCGTGAGCACCGACGGGGACTTCGAGGGCCTCGGCCCCGTGCCCGAGTCCCACCGGGTACGCCCGGAGTCCCTCATGCCGGGCGGCTACACGGCCAGCAAATGGGCGGCGGAGCAACTCGTGTGGGAGGCAGCCGAGCGCGGGCTCCCGGTGAGCGTGTACCGGTTCGGCCGGGTGAGCGGACACACCGTCAGCGGGGCCGGTTCCAGCAAGGACGTGCTCTGGCAGCTCGTGCGGGCCATGCTCGTCATCGGGGCCGCGCCGAGCCCGGCCGGTCAGGACGCTCCACCCCCCGTGGTCGATCTGATCCCGGTGGACCACGCCGCCGCGGCCCTCGTCCATCTCTCCCGCCGCCGCGGCAGCCTCGGTCTGGCGCACCATCTCACGTGCCCCGAACCCGTCCCCTTCGACACCGTCCTCGGCCATCTGCGGGCGTACGGCTATCACTTGGACACCATGGGCCTCGACGACTGGACCCGAGCCCTGCGCCGGCAGGCGGACGCCGAGGCGGACCGGGCGGCAGGCGCGGGACTCCTTGACGCGGCCGTGCTGCTCACCGACACCCTGCCCGCGCTCTCCCGCCTGGGACAGATCCGTCTCGACCGGACCAACACCCTGACCGGCCTCGCGGACTCGGGACCCGCGTTCCCGGCCCTGGACGGCGCGCTCATCCGTACCTACGCCGATCACTTCGTCACATCCGGCTTCTTCCCGCCGCCCGCTCGCTGAGCAGCACCTTCACGCGGACGGGACCTGGCCGCCGCACCACCACGCCATCACCTCATCCAGTCACCCACTCATCCAGTCCCCCACGGAAAGGCACGCATCATGAGCAACCCCTGGGACGACCCCGAGGGCACCTTCTCGGTGCTGGTCAACGACGAGGGACAGCACTCCTTGTGGCCGTCCTTCACCACCGTGCCCGCGGGGTGGACCACGGTCCACGGCCCCGCCTCCCACCAGGAGTGCCTCACGTACGTCGAGGAGAACTGGACCGACATGCGGCCCAAGAGCCTCGTCGAGCACTACAACCGGTTCTCGGAGGTGCGGTCCGCATGAGCGACCAGCAGTCACCCCGCAGCTACCCCTTCAGCGAAGCGGTCGCCCTTGACCTCGATCCGCTGTACGGAAAGCTTCGCCACGAAGACCCCGTCCCCCGGGTCAGCTGCCCTTTCGGCGAAGACGCCTGGCTGGTCACCAAGCACACGGACATGAAAACGATCCTCGGGGATCGCCGGTTCAGCCGTGCGCTGGCAGCGGAGCACGACGAGTCCCGCCTCACCCCGCTGCCCATCCACACCAGCATCCTGGGCATGGACCCGCCCGACCACACCCGGCTGCGCCGTCTCCTGGCCAAGGTCTTCACCACGCGCCGCGTCGAGCTCCTTCGCCCCCGGATCGAAGGGGAGGCGCACCGGCTGATCGACGGACTCGTGGCCCAGGGGCCACCCGGTGATCTCATGGAAGGGTTCGCGGTTCCCTTCGCCGGCACAGTCGTCTGCGATCTGCTCGGCGTCCCGTTCGAGGACCGCGAGCAGTTCCGCAGCTGGCTTGACGCGTTCTCCGCCACGACCGTGATGACGGAGGAGGAGATCGAGGCGGACACCGAGCGGCTGCACGGATACATCGCGCAGCTGATGGGCAGCCGGCGAGCGCAGCCGCAGGACGACCTGATCAGTGCCATGGTCAAGGCCAGCGACGAGGAGGACAAGCTCTCCGAGAAGGAGCTGGTGGAACTGGCGAGCGTCCTGCTGATCGCGGGGCACGAGACGGTCTCGTCGCAACTCATCGACTCCCTCTACGTCCTGTTCACCCACCCCGAGCAGCTTGAGCTGCTCAAGCGCAGGACCGAGCTGATGCCAAGGGCGATCGAGGAGCTGCTGCGTTACGTGCCCCTCATCTCCCATGTCACCTTCGCGCGCTACGCCACCGAGGACATCGAACTGAGCGGAACGCTGGTCCGTGCGGGCGAGTCCGTGCTTCCCGCCATTCCCTCGGCCAACCGCGATGAATCGGTGTTCGAGAACGCGGACCTTTTCGACCTGACCCGGGAGCACAATCCCCATCTGGGATTCGGGTACGGAATCCACCGCTGCCTGGGTGCGCCGCTCGCCCGCCTTGAAATGCGGGTGGCGCTGGAGGCGCTGTTCGCGCGGCTGCCCGGCATGAGATGCGCAGTTCCCATGAATTCACTGGAATGGAAGGACGGCATGCAGGTACGGAGCCTGCTGCGGTTGCCGATCGCCTGGTGAATTCCCGGTAAACCCGCAGGGCTTGGCAGAGGGCCTCCCCGCGGACGTGTCATACGTCCGCGGGGAGGCCCGCGCCCGCACCGTCAGGCGAGCCGCCACTCGGGGGACGGGGGGCTGCTCTCGACCGTGGCCGCGGCGTCACGGTTGGCCACCGGGCCGAGCACGGTATCGATCCGGGCCATGACCTCGTCGTCCAGTCTGATGCCGACCGCCTTGACGTTGTCGGTGATCTGCTCGGGCCGCGACGCTCCGAGCACGGCGGCACAGATATTGGGGTTCTGGAGCACCCAGGCGAGCGAGAGTTGAGCGACCGTCAGGCCACCGTCGGCGGCGATCGGCTGGAGCTGCTGCACCCGGCCGAGGACATCGTCCGTCAACCAGGCGGCCAGTTCCGCCGAGCCGTCGTTCGAGTCCGTCGCCCGGGAGCCCTCCGGCCACTTCCCGCCCGGCAGATACTTGCCGGTCAGCACGCCTTGGGCCAGTGGCGACCAGACGATCTGCCCGACACCGAGCTCCTCGCAGGCCGGAATCACCTCGGCCTCGGGCACCCGCCACAGGGCCGAATACTGCGGCTGGTTGGACACCAGGGGGATCTTGAGCTCCCGGGCGAGGGCGTGCCCGCGCCTGATCTGGTCCGCGGTCCACTCGGAGACACCGATGTAGTGCGCCTTGCCGGAGTGCACCACGTCGGCCAGCGCTTCCATGGTCTCCTCCAGCGGGGTGGAGAGGTCGAACCGGTGGGCCTGGTAGACATCCACGTGGTCCGTGCCGAGACGGCGCAGGGAGTTGTCGATCGACTCCCGTATGTGCTTGCGCGAGAGCCCCATGTCGTTGCGGCCCGGCCCGACAGGCGCGAAGACCTTGGTGAGAATCTCCAGGCCCTCCCGCCGCTCTCCCTTCAGTGCCCGGCCGAGGGATTCCTCCGCGTGGGCGTCCGCATAGACGTCCGCGGTGTCGAAGGTGGTGATACCGGCGTCGAGTGCGGCCCGCACGCAGGCGAGTTCCGTCTCTTCGCTTCTCGATGAACTCCGGGTCAGCCAGTTGCCGTAAGCAATCTGACTGACAATTAAACCGCTGCGTCCCAGATGGCGAAAGTCCATGGCCTCAAATTATCAACGGAATTGGGATCGTTCCGGCGAATGCGCAATTGACTAGGGCCGCCATCGGTCGCGGCCTGGTGGTCGAGGTCCTTCCGGACACCACCCGGCATGCGGTGAACTCCCGTCAGTCGTCGGCGAGGCCCGCCGCCGTCAGCTCGGCTCAGGCCGCAGGCGGGATCGGAGTGGACTGTGGCGACCCACTGTGGAAACCGTGCACCGTCACGTTCGTTCATCAAGATCGCGAAGCTCATGTTCCACCGGGTCGCTGTGCGCGGAGACGGCGGCTGCGAAACCGGCCCACCTGCCCCCCGCCAGACCGGAGGTGATCCTCGATCGCTCGGTCGACGCCCTTCTCGCCCACGCCCACGCACCGGACGCCTTGTTCGGCTACGAGGTCCACCACCAACTCCGCGACCCGCCCGAAGGGTTGCGTGCCGCCGCAGACGGTGCGGTGCCCCTGCTGCTCGGGGGTGTCAGCAGGGGCACCGCGGCCCGGGGCGGAACGGCAGCGGGACTACGAGGTGGCCAGCGCTTCGGTGGGAGGCAGCCGGGCGGCTCGTACAGCCGGATAGAAGCCGGCCAGGCCGCCGATCACGAGGGTGGCGCCGACACCGCCGACCATGGCCCAGACCGGCACCACCGTGGTCATGTCCTGGTACGTCGCGTAGCCGATGGTGACGCCGATGCCGAGCAGTACGCCGCCGATGCCGCCGAGAGCAGACAGCAGCAGCGCCTCGGCCAGGAACTGGGTGCGTATCTGGCCTCGGGTCGCGCCGAGCGAGCGGCGCAGGCCGATCTCGGAGCGGCGCTCGAGGACGGAGATGACCATGGTGTTGGCCACGCCGACGCCGCCGACGAGCAACGCCACGCCGCCGAGGCCCAGGAGCAGTCCGCTGAGGGTGTCGTCCGTGGCCTCCTTCGCCGCCAGTACGTCGGAGGGGCGGGAGACGTCGACCTCGTTGGGCACCTCCGGGTTGGCGGTGGCGCCGAGCTTCGCCTGGACGTCCTTGACCGCGTCCTCCTCGGCACGGACGTAGACGGTGGTCGGGTAGCCGTCGAAGCCGAGCTCCTGCTGTGCCACGCCCCAGCCGATCATCGCGTTGTTGTCCAGGTCGGGCAGCAGCTCGTTCGGCGCCATCAGCCCCACGACGGTGAACCAGCGGTCGCCGAGCCAGACCCGTACCTCCGGTCCGGCGTGGTGGACATTCAGCTGGTAGGCGGCGTTGGCGCCGAGCACGACGGCCGGGTACTTGCTGTTGGCCGCGTTGAGCCAGCGGCCGTCCGTGAGCTCGGCGCCGATGGACTTCAGCAGGTCGGTACGGGCGGCGGTGACGCGCAGGCCGCCGGATTCCTCCTTCGGCATCAGGTCGTTGCGGTAGACCTTCGCGCTGGTCTTGCCGAGGGCGGAGACCGAGGTGACGTCCGGGATGTTGCCGATCATCGAGAGGGAGCGCTCGGGCAGGTGCGCGGTGCCGCCGCCGAAGGACTCGCCAGGGGACACCGTCAGGAGGTTGGTGCCGAGTGCGGCGAGGCGCTGGTTGAGGTCGTTGGTGGAGGACGAGGAGATGCCCACCACGCCGATCATGGCGGCGATACCGATGGCGATGCCCAGCGCGGACAGGAACACCCGCATCGGCCGCGCGCGCAGCCCCGAGCCGCCGACCCGGACCACATCGGCCGGGCCCATCCGGGCCGCCTTGGGGCGCGGGGGCGCCGGGAGGCTGCGCCAGGGGGCGGCCCCGGTCTCCCGGGGCGGGGATGTCAGGCTCATCGGGCGCTCCCTCCGGCCATCAGCTCGCCGGCCGCCGCGCCGACAGCCGAGTCGTGCTCGATCCGGCCGTCCTTGAGCCGGACCTCCCGCGGCAGCAATGCGGCGATGTCGCGGTCGTGGGTGATGACCACGACCGTCGTGCCGGCCTCCTGCAGCTCGTGCAGGAGCTCCATCACCACCGCGCCGGAGCGGGAGTCCAGCGCGCCGGTCGGCTCGTCGGCGAGCAGCAGCGGCGGGTCGCCGAGCACCGCGCGGGCGATGGCCACGCGCTGCTTCTCGCCGCCGGAGAGCTGGTGCGGCTCGTGGTAGAGCCGCAGGCCGAGGCCGACCCGGCGCAGCGCCCGCTCGGCCAGCTCGCGTCGCTCGGCGCGGGACCGGCCGCTGTAGAGCAGCCCGTCCGCGACGCTGTCCAGCGCCGGTACGCCCGGCGCCAGGTGGAACTGCTGGAAGACGAAGCCGATGGTGGCGGCCCGCAGCGCGGACAGGTCGCGGTCGCGCAGCTCGTCGATGTCGTGGCCGCCGATACGGACCTTGCCCTCCGAGGGGCGGTCCAGGGTGCCCATGATGTTGAGCAGCGTGGACTTGCCGGAGCCGGAGGGGCCGACCACCGCGAGCAGTTCGCCGTGGTGGATCACCAGGTCGGCGGACCGCAGCGCGGCGAGGTCGCCGTAGGACTTGGAAACCCCGGCCAGGTCGACCACCGGGTGGGACAGTGCGGTCACTTCGGGACCCCCACGACGGTGCCCTCGGAGATGCCGGCGCCGGAGACCTCGACCATGCTGTCGGCGAACATGCCGAGCTTGACCGGGACGTACTCGACACCGTTCGGCGCCGAGGACTTCACGACCTCCAGCGCGTAGCCGCCGCCGTCCTTGGCCACCAGGGCGCTGACCGGGACCGCGAGCACATCCTTGCGGCTCTCCGACTTCAGGGTGACGTCGACCGACGCCGCCTGATAGTTGCCGAGACCCTTCTGATCCTTCACCTTCAGCTCGACGGGGAGGGTCGATGCCTTGTCGCTGTCGCTGTCGCCGGAGCCGGAGTCACCGGAGCCGGAGTCGCCGGACCCCGCGTCGGCGGCGTTGGAGGGCGAGCCGACCTCGGTGACCGTCGCCTCGACGCTCGTCCCGTCGGGGAGTTTGACCTGCGCCTTCGTGCCGTTCTTGACGAGGTCCTCGTACTGGGCGTCGAGGTCCACGGTGATGACCCGCTCGGTCGCGGTCCAGGACAGCACGGTGCCGCTGAGCGCGGCGCCGACCTCGGCCTTCACCTCGGAGACCTTCCTGGCCCCGGGGGCCACCACCGCGTCGCCCGGCTTGACGGTGCCGGTCTCCTCGCGGTTCAGGTCGCCCTGCCACTCCTCCACGGCGGCGGCGGTGTCGTCGTTGTACGTGGAGTCGGCGATGAAGCCGTCGTAGCCGAGGGACTTCAGATTCTGCTCGAGGATCTTGACATCGCTGCCGGACGTGCCGGACTTCATGGTCCGGTAGAAGGGGATGCTGCCGTAGAGCAGGGGCGTCTTCTGCTGGTTGTCGCGGTAGACGTCCCCGCCGCGTTTGATGGTGTCCCCGGCCTTGGGCACCCAGGTGACGATGCCGGAGCCGCCGCCCGCTCCCGGCTCGGCGCCGCCGCCGGAGGACTGGGCCGGCACGGTGGACGCATCACCGTAGCTGAGCTTGCCGTCCACGGTCTGGGTGTCGGTGAGGGAGGTGCGCTGCACCTTCGCTGTCGCCGAAGGGCCTGTGGATGCCTGGGGCTTGTCGTCGTCCTTGCCGCCCAGCGTGCCGGTGGCGGCGAGGCCCGCGGCCGCGGCCACGGCGATCGCCACCAGCACGATCAGGGTGGTGCGCAGCGGCCGCCGCTTGCGGTGGCTGAGCGTCGGCTCCTCGCCGCCGGCGCCGTCCTGGCCGCCGCCGGCTGGGACGGGGGCCGGAGCCGCGGGATCCTGGGCGGAAGCGGCGAGCGCCGCCCCGGCCGGCTGCTCGGTGGCCAGGGCACCGGGCCCGCGCACTTCCAACGCGGCGGCCGGGTCGCTGCCCGGCTCGCCGGGACCCCGCAGTCCGGGGGTGTGGTCCGGCGACGTCACTGCTCGGACCCGTCAGTGAAGTACAGCTCGCCGCCCGGCGACTTGTCCTGGCAGGCCTGCGAGGCCTTCTGCAGTTTCGGGTCGTCGGGCATCATGCCGATCTTGCCGAGCGGTACGTTGAGCCGGGTGCCGTCGATCTCCGGGTCAGGGAACTTCGGGATGCCGTTCTCGCGGATGCACTTCGCCCACGAGGTCACCTTCGAGGTGTCCATCTTGCCGCCGTTCTCGCGGGAGCGCCCCTGCGGCATCTTGTCGCGGCAGGCCTCCATCGCCTGCTGGGTCTTCGGGTCGTTCTGACCGTTGCCGGGGTTCATGATGACCCGGCCGTCGGCGTCCTGCTCCGGGTCCGGGTAGTCGGGCACGCCGTTCGCCCGCATGCACTTCGAGTAGGCCAGCGCCTGGCTGAATCCCTTGTCCTTGGTTCCAGGCGACTTACTGCTCCCCGATTCGGCGGCACTCGAGTCACCGGAGCAACCGGCGGCACCGAAAGCGGCGAGAAGCAGAGCGGACGTGGCGATCAGGGTGCGCGCTTTGGTGCGCTTGCGTGTGATGAGCATGCAGCCGTTTCTACGCGGACGGCGGTCACACGGCGGACACAGCCGCAGCCGTCCAACTGTCCATTCCGCAAGCGTTTGTGACCGCACGGTTACCAGGGTCCTCACACGGTGAGGACATGACACTGACTGCTGCGGCCACCTACCCCGAGGCCTCCCCCGGCACCGCCCCACCGCCCCACCGCCGCTGGTTCTGGCGCTCTCCCCCGGACCAGCCGCCCTGGGCCCGCCCGGCGCTGCTGGGGGTGGCCGCGCTCGCCGCCGTGCTGTACGGCTGGAATCTCACCAGCAGTTCCTACGCCCCGTACTACTCGGTGGCCGCCCGCAGCATGTCGGAGAGCTGGCACGCGTTCTGGTTCACCGCCCTCGACCCGGCGGCCACCATCACCATGGACAAGGTCGGCGGTTTTCTGTGGCCGCAGGCCCTGGCCGCCCGGCTGTTCGGCTTTCACGCCTGGGCGCTGACCCTGCCCCAGGTGCTGGAGGGCGTGGTGTCGGTGCTGGTCCTGTACCGGGTGGTGCGCCGCTGGCAGGGTCCGGTGGCCGGGCTGGCCGCGGCGGGGCTGCTGACCATGACGCCGGTGGCCGCGTCGATGTTCGGCCACGCGATACTCGACGCCTCCCTCACCATGTGCCTGGTGCTGGCCGCGGACCAGTACCAGAAGGCGGTCATGACCGGCCGCCTGGGCCCGCTGCTGCTCAGCGGCGTATGGATCGGCCTTGGCTTCCAGGCCAAGATGATGCAGGCCTGGGTCGTCGTTCCGGCGCTCGCCCTCGGCTATCTCATCGCCGCCCCGCACCCGCTGCGCAAGCGGCTGGGGCAGCTGGTGGCGGCCGGCGGCGTGCTGCTCGCCGTGTCACTGTCGTGGGTCGCGCTGATGACCTTCACCCCGGAGAGCTCGCGCCCGTACGCGGACGGCACGACCAACAACAGCGCCTTCGCCATGGTTTTCGGCTACAACGGGCTCGACCGCCTGCACGACGGCTTGATCGACGGCTCGTTCAAGGGGACCTTCCAGGGTGCGCCGCCGTCGCAGAGCCAGGCCGGCGCCCACGCGGGCGACCCCCAGGCCATGCCGGGCGCCGAGGGGTGGGGCAAGCTCTTCGGACCCCGGTTCGCCGCGCAGATCGGCTGGCTGTATCCGCTGGCGCTGCTGTCCCTGGTCCTCGGCCTGGCTCGGCACCGCCGCGCACCGCGCACCGACCAGCGGCGGGCCGGCTATCTGATGTGGGGCGGCTGGCTGCTCACCTCGGCGGTACTGCTCAGCGCCATGGGGGTCCCGCACACGGCCTACGTCACGCTGCTCGCACCCGCGCTGGCCGCGCTGGCCGCCGCCGGCGTCGTGGCGCTGTGGCGCATCCACCGCACGGCGCTCGGCCCGCCGCAGACCCTGGTGCTGCCGGCCGTCATCGTCGTACAGGAGGCATGGACGCTGCATGTGGCCGCGGAGTACCCGGAGTTCGTGCCATGGCTCACGCCTGTGATCCTCGCGGCGTCCGTCGCGGCCTGCGCGGCGCTCGTGTACGCGGTGCTGCCGACGCCGCCGGACGCCCGGCTGTCCCGCCGGATCGGGGTCGCCGGCCTTGTGGCGGGCTGCGTCGCGATGTTCGCCGCGCCCACGGCGTGGTCGCTGTCGGTGCTGGACTCCACGTACGCCGGCTCGTCCTTCGACGCGTACGCCGGGCCGCCCTACCGGCCGGAGGGCGGCAAGCCGGGGAAGAAGAGCGGCGGGCCGGCCGTATCCGCGGGCGGGCAGGGGGCTTCCGGGCAGCCGGGCCGCTCCTCCGGCCCGTCCGGGGCCCAGAGCGGCGGCGGCATCGTGACCGGGCTGAGCAAGGACCAGAAGAGACTCCTGGCGTACGTCCAAAAGCACAACCGCGGCGCCGAGTACACCTTCTCCACCGACGGCTGGGAGGCGGCGGCCCCGTACATCTACGCCAGGGCCCTGCCCCTGCTGCCGCTCGGCGGGTTCACGGGCGGGGCCAACTCGGCGACCCTGGCCGAGTACCGCGAGCTGGTCGCGGACGGCAAGCTGCGCTTCGCACTGCTGCGCGGCGGCGACGGGAAGACGGGCGCGTCACAGCCCGGAAGCTCGGTGGGGCAGATCAACGACTGGGTCAGGTCCACGTGCACCAAGGTCGAGCCGAAGGCGTACGGCGTACAGCAGCCGGGCGAGAAGGGCCCGGGTGAACCCAAGGGAGCTGAAAGCCCGAAGGGCCCGAAGGGAGCCCAAGACCGGAAGGACCCGAAGGGCCACCCAGGCCCCAAGGCGCCGGAGGAGCAGACGGGATCGAGGTCCTCGGAGGATCAGGCCGGAGCGAAGCCCTCGAAGGGCGAGGCAGACCCCAAGCAGCAGGACCAGGCAGGCCGGCAGGGCCGGGAGACCCTCTATCGCTGCTCCCCCGGCGCCGTATGACACCGGCCGGGCACTGACGTGGGCGACGGCCCTGTCCGGGCCGCCGTCGGCGTCACCAGGCGACCGGCAGCTCTTCCACGCCGTACTGCGCGGCGAAGGGACGGAACCGCAGCTCGGCCTCCGGAACGGCGAGCCGCAGCCCGGGGAACCGCGCCAGCAGCCCGGCGATGGAGGCCCGCAGCTGCAGGCGCGCGAGCGCGGCCCCGATGCAGTGGTGGACGCCGTGCCCGAACGCCAGGTGCGAGGAGGCGTCCGCGCGCGTGAGGTCCAGGCGGTCCTCGGGGCCGCCGGGCAGCCTGGTGCGGTTGACCGCGAGGAGGGAGCAGGAGACTGTCTCGCCGGCCTTGATCTGCTGCCCGCCGAGGGTCACGTCCTCCAGCGCCGTCCGCGGCGACGCCGTCGACACCACCGTGACGTGGCGCAGCAGTTCCTCCACCGCCTGATCCAGCAGCTCCGGCCTCGCGCGCAGCAGCGCGAGCTGGTCCGGGTGCTGCACCAGCGTGAGCACGCCCAGGCCCAGCATCTGCGTTGAGTTCTCCAGCGCGCCCGCGAGAAACGAGTTGGCGACGCCGACCAGTTCGGCGTCGGTCAGCTCCGCGCCGTGTTCGCGGACGATGGTGCCGAGCAGGTCCTCGCCGGGCTCCCGGCGCTGCCGCGCGACGATGCCGCCGAGGTACGAGATGTACGCCTTCTGTGCCGCTATCCGCCGCCGGGCGCGGCTGCCGGAGCGGGCGTCCATCCGGCTGGGCGCGCGCACGTCGAGCATCCGACCCAGCTGGGCGAGGTCGTCGCGCGGGATGCCGAGCAGCGCGCAGCTGACCAGGCCCGGCACCGGCCAGCCGAAGTGCCGCATCAGGTCGGCCGGCGGCCCGTTCTCGGCCAGCACGTCGAGCCGCTCGGCCACCACCGCTTCGACGGCCGGTGCCATCGAGCGCATGTGCCGGCTGGTGAAGGCCGGCGCCAGCAGCTTCCGTAGCCGGCCGTGCTCCGGGGGGTCGTAATGCAGCAGATTTCCGGCCTCCTTGGGCTGCGAGACGGCCTTCTGCTGTACGGGCGGCACGGAGCTGAACCGGTCGGTGTCGCTGAGCACCGCCCGTACCTCCGCGCGCCCCGTGACGACCCAGTCGAAGACTCCGGGGTCGCGGGCGACGGGCGTGCTGTGGCTCATCCGGGTCAACTCGGGCGTCGGGGCGAGGCCGTCGCGGCGCAAATGCGGGGGCAGTTCCGGTGGCTGCGACATGGGGTGCCTTTCCGTTTACCAGGAGACGGGGAGGTTCTCGATGCCGAAGGTGGCCATCCACGGCGGCCGGAACCGCAGGTCCTCGCGGGGCGCCGCGAGCCGCAGCTCAGGGAAGCGACGCAGCACGGCCGCGAAGGCGATCCGCAGTTCCATGCGGGCGAGGGCCGCGCCCGCGCAGTAGTGGATGCCGTGGCCGAAGGCGAGGTGGTTGTCGCCCTCGCGGAGGATGTCGAGGCGGTCGCGGGCGGTCTCGTCCGGTTGGGCGCGGTTGACCGCCAGCAGCGAGCAGGAGACGACCTGTCCGGCCTTGATGGTGTGCTCGCCGATGCGCACCTCCGTCAGCGCCGTGCGCGGTGAGGCGACCGCGACGACGGTGGCGTAGCGCAGCAGTTCCTCCACCGCCCGGTCAAGCAGCTCGGGTTTCCCGCGGAGCACGGCGAGTTGGTCCGGGTGGTCGAGCAGCGCCAGGATGCCCAGGCCCAGCATGCCGACCATGTTCTCGATCCCGGCGGCCATGACGGAGGCGGCCAGGCCTACCAGTTCCTTGTCGGTCACCTCCGGCCCGTGCTCCTTGATCAGCCCGCTGACGAGGTCGTCGCCGGGGTCGCGGCGCTTGGTGGCGACGTAGCGGGCCAGATAGTCGTCGAAGGCCTTGGCGGAGGCGCGGCGGGCCCGCCAGCCGCGGTTGTCGCGCCGGCTGAGGTCGAGGTGGCGGGCGAGTTCCGCCTGGTCGTCGCGGGGGATGCCGAGGAGCGTGCAGCCGACCAGGCCGGGGATGGGCCAGGCGAAGTGCCGCATGAAGTCGGCCGGGCTGCCGGCCCGTTCCATGACGTCGAGGCGGTCCTCGACGATCCGCTCGACCTGCGGTTCGATCCGGCGCATCCGGCGCAGCGTGAACTCCGGCGCCAGCATTTTGCGCAGCCGGGTGTGCTCCGGCGGGTCGTGCATCAGCGGATTGCCGATCTGGGTGATCTCCCGCGACTCCTCCTCGCTGTCGGCCGGTGGCCGGGTGGAGAAGCGGCACCGGGCATCGCCGAGGATCTCCCGTACTTCGTCCCGTCCCGTGGCGACCCAGCTGATCAGCCCCGGCCCGGTGTCCTCGAGCAGCGGCGTCCGCTCGCTCATCACCTCCAGGCCCGGCGGCGGTTCCATTCCCTCCCGCACATGGTTCGGGATGATGTCGAAGGACTTCTCCGCTGCCATCTCAATCGCCCCTTCCGGCACGGATCTTCGCGGTGAGCACGCGGCCGATGCCGGACCGGTGCGCGGATTCGAGCATGTCCTCGTGGCTGGAGGTGACCTCGTGGGTCTCGATGTTCCCGGCAACGTATGGGCGCCAGCTCGCGATGGCCTCGGTGGCCAGCAACTTCTCGGTGCGCCGCTCGGTCGCCACGAACACCAGCAGGTCGCCGCCGAAGCGGCGCGGGGTGTGGTCGCGGATGAGGCCGACGATGTTCATGATGACCTCCCGCATGTTCTCCAGCTGTGCCCCGCGCGCCTCCACGTCCCGGCCGGGACCGGCGCCGCTGTCCTCGTCCCAGCTGCCCCTGCCGTCCACCGGACCGAGGCCGCCCTCCTGGTCGCTGCCGACGGATCCGACGTCCCGGTACGGATACGCGTCGAGCAGCGCGAGCAGATCGACCTGCTCGCCCAGTTCCTCCAGCCGGCACGCGATGGCCTGCGCGACGACACCGCCGAAGGACCAGCCGGTCAGCCGGTACGGGCCGTGCGGCTGCACGCTCCGCAGCTGGGCAACGTAGTCGTCCACCATCTCTTCCATGCTCTGCGGCAGCGGCTCCGGTCCTGCGAGGCCGCGCGCCTGGATGCCGTACATCGGCAGATCGGCCGGAAGGTGCGGCAGCAAGGTGGCGTAACTCCAGCTCAGGCCGGTGCCGTGGTGAATGCAGAACAGCGGCCGGCGATGGCCCTCGGCACGCAGGGGCAGCAGCACCCCGAGGTCCTCGGAGTTTCTGACGGTGCGTCGGCCAACGCCGTCGCGCCGGTGCCGGTCCGGGTCGCCCGCGGCGTGCGGCCGCAGCAGGCCGGAGGCTTCGCGCCGGGCCCAGTGGCCGGTGCGCAGCATCCGTTCGCCGCGGCGGCCGAAGGGGCTGGCGACGAGGCGGCTGCCGGTCTCGCCGGATGCGTCCGGGTAGCGCTGCGCGAGCGCCGGGCCGGTGACGTACACCTCGCCGAGGGCGCCCGGCGGGACCGGACGGAGGTAGAAGTCCAGCAGATGGGCACGGGTACCGTCCGGCCACCGCACGTCCGTGCCCTGGTCGCCGGGCGCGGCCGCCGGCCGCTCGGTCAGGGCCCGCTCGCCCTCGTCAAGGAGTTCGAGTTTGCCGATCGGGAGTTCCGGATCCTTCGCGACCTGCTCAAGGACCCGCACCAGCCGGCGGGCGAAAGCGGCGGCCTCCGGCTCGTCGAAGAGGTCGACGGCGTAGTCCAGGCTGCCGACGATGCCGTCCGGGTCCCCGTAGTCCTCGAAGCTCTCGGTCAGGGTGAGCCGCAGGTCGAGCGCGGAGTTCTGGGGCGGCAGCGGCAGCCTGGTGGTGGCAAGACCCGGCAACCCCGCGTCCTCCCACTTCTCGGCGATGTCGTCGCGTACGTCGAGGAGAACCTGAAATACCGGGTGATGGGCTCCGCTCGACCTCGGCTCAAGCCGCTCCACCAGCCGGTCGAAGGGCACGTCCTGGTTCTGCAGCGCTTCCTGGTACGCCTCCCTGGCCCGCTTGACCAGGGTGCGGAAGGCCGGGTTGCCGTGGGTGTCCAGGCGCAGCGACAGCAGCCCGGACAGCGGCCCGACCACGCCTTCCAGGCTCTCCTCCCCGTCCGGCCGCGGCAGTACGGTGCCCAGCAGCAGGTCCGTGCCGGCGCCGAGCCGGGAGAGCAGCAGCGCGAGCGCGGCGTGCACCGCCGTGAAGGTCGTCGCGCCGGCGGCGTCGGCCGCGTCAAGGAGCTGGGCGTGGGTGTCCGCCGGGATCCGGATCGGGATGGAGGCGGTGCGCCGGTCCGGCCCGGCCGCCGGCTCCCGGTCCGTCGGCAGTCCGGTCCGCAGCGGGGCGTCGGCCCAGGCGGCCCTCCAGTACTCGAGCTGATCGGCGACCAGGCTCTCCGCCTCCTCCTCACCCTTGAGCAGCTCGCGCTCCCAGAGCGCGTAGTCGGCGAACTGCAGTGGCAGCGGCGCCCGTTCGGACGCCCGCCCTTCGCGGCGTGCCCCGTAGGCGGCCGCGAGGTCGCGGATCAGCAGATTCACCGAGGACTCGTCCGCCGCGATCGGGTGGATGACGAGGAGCAGCACATGCCCGGTGGCCGAGAGCCTGAAGAGATGCTGCGCCCAGGGCATCTCCCGGGACAGGTCGAAGCACTGCCGAATACGGGACGCCAGCAGCCCGGGCAGCTCGTCCTCGCTCGCCGGCAGCACCGCCGGCAGCACCGCCGGCCCGGCGCGTACGACGTCGTCGCCGGCCTCGGACAGCTCCTGCACCAGCGTGCCCTCCGGGCTCTCCCGGAACCGCGTACGCAACAGCTCATGCCGCGCCACCACATCGGCCAGCGCCGCCCGCAGAGCCGGCACGTCCAACTCGCCCTCGAGCCGCAGCGCGGCGGCGAGGTTGCTCGTCGCGTCCGCGCCGGCCGCCCGTTCCGCCTGCCAGACCCGCTGCTGGTGCACGGAGGCGGGGAGTTCGGCGGGCCGCTGTTCCACCGCCCGCAGCGGCGGCCGCAGCTTGGCGCCGATCAGCCGCTCCACGCCGACCGGGGTCGAGGCGCCGAAGAACTGCCGGATGCTCAGCTCAGCGCCGAGTTCGGTACGCACCCGTCCCGCCAGCCGCATCGCCAGGGCCGAGTTGCCGCCCAGGTCGAAGAAGTTGTCGTCCGGCCCGACCCGCTCCAGGCCCAACACCTCGGCGAAGAGGACGCACAGGGTCTCCTGGAGTTCACCCTGCGCCGCCTGCGCCGAGACCAGGTTGGCGTAGCTCGGCGCGGGCAGGGCGGACTTGTGCAGCTTGCCGTTGGGGGTGAGCGGCAGCGCGTTGAGCGCCATCACCGTGGCCGGAACCATGTACTCGGGCAGCCGGGCGGCGGCGAACTCCCGCACGGCGTCCGGGTCCAGTCCGGCGCCCTCGACGGGGACAGCGTAGGCGACCAGGCGGGGGTCGCCGGGCCGGTCCTCGCGGACGACGACGGCCGCCTGGGCGATGTGTTCGTGGGCGGCGATGACCGACTCGATCTCGCCGAGTTCGATGCGGAAGCCGCGGATCTTGATTTGTTCGTCGGCGCGGCCCTGGAAGTGCAGTTGCCCGTCGCCGCTCCATTTGGCGAGGTCGCCGGTGCGGTACATGCGGGCGCCGTCGGCGTACGGGCAGGCCACGAACCGTTCGGCGGTCAGCTCCCGACGGCCCAGGTAGCCGCGGGCCAGCCCCGGACCGGCCAAATAGACCTCGCCGGTGGCACCGATCGGCACCGGACGCAGGAAGTCGTCCAGGACGTAGACCCGGGTGTTGGGCAGCGGGCTGCCGATCGCCGGGGGCTGATCGTCCGGTGTGATGCCCTCGTCGAGCGCCACGGCCGTGGCAATGACGGTCGACTCGGTCGGCCCGTAGGTGTTCCACAGCCCGGCCGCCGCCCGCCACTTGGCGGCGAGGTCGGCGGTGAGGCGCTCGGCCCCCAGCACCCAGTTGCGTACGCCGGGGACGGTCTGCGGGTCCAGAACTCCGAGCAGTGAGGGCACCACGCTCGCGACGGTGACACCACTTCCCTCGACCATGGCGGCCAGGGCCTGCGGGTCGGTGCGCTCCTCACTGGCGGCGATCGCCAGGGTGCCGCCGGAGGCCAGGGTCACGGCTACGTCAAGCACCGAGGCGTCGAAGCTGAACGACGCGAACTGCAACGTCACCTCGCCAGGACCGGCGCCCAGCACAGGCCCCATCGCCTCGACGAGATTGGCCGGGCCTCGGTGGGGGACAGCGACGCCCTTGGGACGGCCGGTGGAGCCGGAGGTGTAGATCACGTACGCCAACTGGTCGTGAGCTACCTCTATTTCGAGCGGCAGCTCCGACTCCGCGGTGATCGCCTCCTCCGCGTCGGCCAGCACGGCGGTGTCCAGCACGACCTGTGCCTCGCTGGACGCGACCATGAACTCGAGGCGATCGGCGGGGTACTCCGGGTCCAGCGGCACGTACGCGCCGCCGGCCTTCCACACCGCCAGCATCGACACCACCATGTCGACACCCCGCGGCAACCGCAGACCCACCCGCGACTCCCCGCGCACGCCCTGCCGACGGAGGTAGCGGGCCAGCCGATTCGACCGCGCCTCCAGCTCCGCGTACGACAGCTCCTCGGACCCGCAGCGCACCGCGGCCACGTCCGGGGTCCGGACCACCCACTCCTGGAAGCGCTCCGGCACGGTCAGCGGGCCGAACGGCCGGGTGCCGGCGTTCCATTCCTCGACCACGCGCGCCCGTTCGTCCGTCTCGAGTACGTCGATCTCGCTCAGCCGCACCTGCGGATCCGCCGCCACCTGCTCCAGGACCCGTACGAGACGGTCACCAAGGGCCCGTACCGTCGACTCGTCGAAGAGATCCGCCGCGTACAGAATCCCGCCCCCGAGACCCGCCGGAGCGCCATCCACACCCCACCGCTCGCCCAGCGATACGGACAGGTCGAACCGCGCCGGCAACTCCGCCACGGGCGGGAGCGGGGTGACGCGTAGGCCGGGCAGCTGCCATTCGGCCTCGGGGATGTTCTGCAGCGCGAGCATCACCTGGAACAGCGGGTTGCGGGACAGCGAGCGCGCCGGGTTCAGCTCCTCCACCAGCCGCTCGAACGGCACGTCCTGATGCGCGTACGCCGCCAGATCCGCCTCCCGCACCCGCCGCAGCACCTCGGCGAACGACGGATCACCTTCCAGGTCCGCCCGCAGCACCAGCGTGTTCACGAAGAACCCCGACAGCCCCTCCAGCTGCGCATCCCCGCGTCCCGCGACGGGCGTACCGAGGGGGATGTCCGACCCGGCGCCCATCCGCGACAGCAGCACCGACAGCGCGGCATGCACCAGCATGAACATCGTCGCCCGGCCGTGCCCGGCCGCCTCGATCAGGCGGGCGTGCGTCTGTGCGGACACATCGACGTCCACGGTTCCGCTGCGGAAAGAGGGGGCCGCGGTACGGGCGCGGTCCATCGGCAGCGCCAGCTCGGGTGGTGCGTCGGCGAGCGCGTCCTTCCAGTACGCCAGCTGCCCGCTGATCACACTCTCCGGATCACCCGGGTCACCCAGCGCCTCCCGCTGCCAGAGGGCATAGTCCGCGTACTGCACCGGCAACGGGTCCCAGCCCGGCGCCCGCCCTTCGCAGCGAGCCTCGTACGCCACCCGCAGATCCCGGGCCAGCACCCCCATCGACCAGCCGTCCGAGGCAATGTGATGCACCACCAACAGCAGCACAGACTCCCTCGGCGCCACCCGCAGCAACGACACCCGCCACGGCAGCTCCACACTCAGATCGAAGCCACGGCCGCTGAGCCCGGCCAGAGTCTCATCGAGGCGGGACTCCTCGGTGTCCACGACGGCCGGCCGCGGATGGGCATCATGTCCGGCCAGTACGTGCTGGCGGGGCTTGCCCTCCCGGTCGGGGTAGACGGTGCGCAGGCTCTCGTGCCGGTCGGCGACGTCGCCGAGCGCCGCCTCCAGCGCCTGCAGATCCAGCTCACCCTCCATCCGCAGCGCCAGCGGCAGGTTGTACGCCCCCGCCGCCTCCGAGTCCACGCCGTCCATCCGGCTCAGGAACCACATGCGCTGCTGGCCGAACGACAGCGGCACGTCGTCGGGCCGCGGCTGCGGCCGCAGCGCCACCCGGTTCCCGGCCGCGGCGTCGCCGACCAACCGGGCGATCCCGGCCACAGTGGGTGCGCCGAAGACGTCGCGGATACCCAGCTCGGTGTCAAGCACCGCGCGGATTCGGGCGACGAGCCGCATGCCGAGCAGTGAGTCCCCGCCCAGCTGGAAGAAGTCGTCATCGATACGGACCTCGCCCATGCCGAGGACGTCGGCGAAGAGGGTGCAGAGGATCTCCTCGACGGGGGTGGATGGTGCCCGTCCGTGGCCGGTGGCCGATTCCGGGGCGGGGAGGGCGGTCTTGTCGACCTTGCCGTTGGGGGTGAGGGGCAGGGCGTCCAGGATCGTGATGGTGGCCGGGACCATGTAGTCGGGGAGGCGGGTGGCGGTGAACTCCCGTATGGCGGCGGGGTCCAGCGACGCGTCGGACACGGTGTACGCGACGAGGCGGTCGTCGCGGGCGATGACAGTGGCCTGGGTGACATCCGGGTGGCAGGTGAGGACGGATTCGATCTCGCCGAGCTCGATGCGGAACCCGCGGATCTTCACCTGTTCGTCGGCGCGGCCCTGGAAGTGCAGCAGCCCGTCGCCGCTCCACTTGGCGAGGTCGCCGGTGCGGTACATGCGCGCGCCGTCAGCGTACGGGCAGGCCACAAACCGTTCGGCGGTCAGCTCCCGACGGCCCAGGTAACCGCGGGCCAGACCCGGGCCGGCCAGATACACCTCGCCGGTGGCACCGATCGGCACCGGGCGCAGGAAATCGTCCAGCACGAAGACCCTGGTGTTGGGCAGCGGACCGCCGATCGCCGGCGCTTCGGCATCGGACGTGAAGCTTGCTGGCAGTTCCACGGCCGTGGTCATGACGGTGGCCTCGGTGGGACCGTAGGTGTTCCACAGCCCAGCCTGCGCACGCCACTTGGCGGCCAGGTCGGCGGTCAACCGCTCGGCACCCAGCACCCAGTTGCGGATGCCGGGGACCGTCTTCGGGTCGAGCACGGACAGCAGGGAGGGCACCACGCTGGCCACCGTCACCCCGGCCGATTCGATCATCTCCGCCAGGGCCTGCGGATCCGTACGCTCCTCGCCGGTCGCGATCGCCAGCGTGCCACCGGACGCCAGCGTCACGGCCACGTCAAGAACCGAGGCATCGAAGCTGAACGACGCGAACTGCAGCGCCGTCGTCCCCTCCGAGACGCCCAGCACCGACGCCATCGCCTCGACCAGATTGGCTACGCCCCGATGCGCCACCGCCACACCCTTCGGACGGCCGGTCGACCCCGACGTATAGATCGCATACGCCAACTGATCGAGATCACAGTCCACTTCGAGCGGTGCACCTTGCTCGGCAGCAACCCCGGCCCCGGCTTCCGTCAGCCACTCGGCATCGATCACCACCGACGCGCCACTGTCGACCGTCATGAACTCCAGCCGGTCAGCCGGGTACTCAGGGTCCAGCGGCACATACGCACCCCCGGCCTTCCACACCGCCAGCATCGACACCACCATGTCGACACCCCGCGGCAACCGCAGACCCACCCGCGACTCCCGAACCACCCCAAGCCCACGCAGATACCGAGCCAGCCGATTCGACCGAACCTCCAACTCCCCGTACGAGACAACCTCCGCCCCACACCGCACCGCCACCGCATTCGGCGACCGAAGCGCGTGGGCCCGGATGAGTTCCGGAACGGTGTTGGTGACATTCGTGCGGCGAGAGTCAGACATGCCAGAGGTCTCCACTGGGTCGTCGATCGCTGGGCGCGGAATTAGCGGTGCTCCGGCGGCGGTGGCGGGCCCTGGTGGAAGAAGGGGCCGCCGCCTCCGGGCCCCCCGGGCCCCGGTCCCATGCCCGGCCCAGGGCCCATCCCCGGCCCTGGTCCCATTCCGGGCTCGGGTCCCATCCCGATCCGCACCGGACCACGGCCACCAGGACCGCCCGGCCCAGGCCCAGGCCCGGGCCCGGGCCCGGGCCCGCCCGTATGCACCGGCTCCAGTTCCGGTCGCGGCGCCGGCGATCCGTTCTTCGACTGGTCAGCGAACTGCGTCCGGTACAACTCGGCGTACAGCCCGCCCTGTTCGAGCAGTTCCTCGTGGGTGCCCGACTCCTGGACCCGGCCCTCGTCGATCACCAAGATCTGGTCGGCGTCGCGGATCGTTGCCAGTCGGTGGGCGATGACCAGCGAGGTGCGCCCCTTCAGCGCGGTCTTGAGGGCCTGTTGCACGGCCGCCTCGGACTCCGAATCGAGATGCGCGGTGGCCTCGTCGAGGACCACGACGGGCGGAGCCTTCAACAGCAGCCTGGCCATGGCGATGCGCTGCTTCTCGCCGCCGGAGAGCCGGTAGCCACGGTCGCCGACCACGGTGTCGAAGCCGTCCGGAAGCGCTTCAATCAGCTCCCAGATCTGCGCGGCCTTGCAGGCGTCGATCAGGTCCTGCTCGGTGGCGTCCGGGCGGGCGTAAGTGAGGTTCTGGCGGATGGTGGTGTGGAAGAGGTGCGCATCCTGGGTGACCATGCCGACGGTGTCAAGCACCGACTCCAGGGTCAGGTCGCGCAGGTCATGGCCGCCGATGCGCACCGTGCCGGCGCCCGGGTCGTACAGGCGCGGCACCAGGTGCGTGATGGTCGTCTTGCCCGCTCCGGAGCGGCCGACCAGCGCGGTGAGCTTGCCGGCCGGTGCGGTGAAGCTGAGGTCCCGCAGGGTCCAGGCGTCGCCGGCGCGCTCCGGCATCGGCAGCGCGATCGATTCGAGGGAGGCGAGCGAGACGTCGGCCGCCTTGGGGTAGCGGAACGACACGTTGTCGAACTCGATCGACACCGCGGGCGGCTGCTTGCCGTCGGCACCGTCTCGGGCACCGCTCCCGGCACGGCTCGCCGCCGGCAGCGCCACCGCGTCCGGCTTCTCCGCGATCAGCGGCTTCAGGTCCAGGACCTCGAACAGCCGGTCAAAGCTGACCAGCGTATTCATCACGTCCGCCTGGGCGTTGGAGAGCTGGCCGATCGGCTGCATCAGCCGGGTGAGCAGGGTGGCCAGGGCCACCAGGGTGCCCATCTGGATGGTGCGGTCGATGACCAGATGGCCGCCGACCCCGTACACCGCGGCCGTGGCCAGCGAGCTGACCAGCATGGTGGAGAGGAAGAGCAGCTTCATGTGGACGGAGGTCTGCACTCCCACGTCGCGGCTTCTGCCCGCCAGTCCGGAGAACTCGGCCGACTCCCGGCCGGGGCGGCCGTAGAGCTTGGCGAGGAGGGCGCCGGTGACGTTGAACCGCTCATGCATCATCGAGCCCATTTCGGCGTTGATCTGCATGTGCCGCCGCATGAGCCGCTGCATCCGGCGGCCGATGACCCGGCCGGGCACCACGAAGAACGGGGCCAGCAGCAGGGCGATCAGCGTGATGACCCACGACAGGTAGATCATCGTGATCAGGATGAAGGTGAGGGTGAGCGCCGCGGAGACGACGGTGGAGAGCAGCGACGTGAGCGCCGCTTGTGCTCCCATCACGTCGGTGTTGAGCCGGCTGACCAGCGCTCCGGTCTGGGCCCGGGTGAAGAAGGCCAGCGGCTGCCGCTGTACGTGGTCGAAGACCTCGGTCCGCAGGTCGTAGATGAGCCCCTCGCTGACCCGGGCGGACACCCAGGCCTCCACGAATCCCAGCAGGCCGGCCACGAGGGACAATCCGGCGACTGCCACGGCTATCCATACGACGGCCGAGGTGTCGTTCTTGAGAATTCCGTTGTCGATGAGGTATTTGAACATCACCGGAATGGCAACCGCGATGCCGGCGTTCAGCGTCGTCGTCGCCAACAGGCCCACTATTATGCGGCGGTGTCGCCTGGCGTACGGGAATATTCGCTTGGCGGTGCCGGGCCTGACCTCTTGTCTCCCGATGGACGGATCCGGTCCGTCCCCTCGCACGATCACCGGTCCTGGGCCACCCATCATGGCCACAGCTACCACCTCTGTCCCGTTGTCTCGCCGTCCGGTCGGTCTTCGGTCAGTTGACGGATTCGGCCGTGGCATTCTCGCCGTCGGCCGCGTCCATCGCCTCGGCGAGGCTCCTGGGACGCATGTCCGTCCAGTTCTCCTCGATGTACGACATGCAGGCCGCTCGCATTCCCTCGCCGAAAACGACCTTCCAGCCGTCCGGCACCTCGGCGAATGCGGGCCAGAGAGAATGCTGGTTTTCGTCGTTCACCAGCACCAGAAAGGAGCCGTTCTCGTCGTCAAAGGGATTCGCCATGACCACTCCCGTCAATGGGTTCACCTGGGCGCGGCCAACAATAATCAGGCCCCTGGTAGACGACAAGCAGCGTAATTTGACAGCCCTGTCCAACCGCTTATTCTCGGCACTTGGACACGCTATTTGGACTCGTCGGCCTTTCTTGTCATCGCTCTCGTCGCAGCGCCGGTGAGCTTGCGCTGTGCGGGAAAGGTCACCTGCACGACCAGGCCGCCGTCCGGGCGGTCCTGCGCCGTGAGTTCGGCGTCGTGTGCGGTGGCGATGGAGCGGACGATGGACAGGCCGAGGCCGTGGTGGCCGTCGTCGGCGTTGCGGCGCATCCGCTGGAAGGGGTTGAACAGCCGGTCGACCTGGTCCGCGGGGACCTGCGGACCGGTGTTGGCGACCCGGACGAAGGCCCGGCCGGAGCGGGCGCCGATGGTGATCTCCACCTGCCCGTCGGGGCGGTTGTAGTCGATCGCGTTGTCGAGGAGGTTGGCCAGCAGCCGTTCCACCAGCGCTGGGTCGCCGTGCAGGGCGGCGGGCTCGACATCGGCGACGAGCCGCAGGCCGCGCCGTTCGGCGGCCGGGCGGAAGGTACGTACGATTTCGTCGGCGAGGTGCGCCAGCTCCAGCGGCTCCGGCTGCTCGAGGCCGCGCTCGCTGGTCGCCAGGAACAGCAGCGACTCCAGCAGTCGGCCCTGCTGCTTGCTGATCGCCAGCAGCCGCTGGAAGTTGCTGCGGAAGGACTCGACCGTCGGGGCGCCGTCGATGAGGGACTCCTCGAGCAACGCGTGCTCCATCGTGAGCGGGGTGCGCAGTTCGTGCGCGGCGTTGGCGACGAAGCGTCTATGGGAGTCCAGGGCCGTCTCCAGTCGGCCGAGCAGGCCGTCCACCGTGTCGGCGAGGTCCTTCAGCTCGTCGCGCGGGCCGTCGACGGCCAGCCGCTCGTGCACATTGCGTGCCGTGATCTGCTGGATGGCGGTGGTCATGGAGCGCAGCGGGTGCAGCACCCGGCCGGCGACCAGCCAGCCGAGCCAGATCGCGATCACCGCCGTGACCGCGAGGGCGATCGCCGACTCGAACAGCAGCCGGCTCATCATTTCCTCGTGGGTACGGGCGGCCTGCTGGCGCAGCCCTTCCGTAAGCTGGTCGGCCGACGCCGGTCGGCCGTCGCCGATGAGTCGGCTGTGGCGCGGCGGCTCACCCGACTCCGACGACTCCTGGTAGCCGCTGACCAGGACGGGGCCGCCGGTGGAGCTGGCCACGAGCAGATAGGTGATGGTGAGCAGGACGGCGCCGGACAGGACGAACAGCCCTCCGTACAGCAGGGTGAGGCGCATGCGTACCCGCCGGGGCCGCAGCAGCGCGGCGGCCCGGGCGCGGGTGAGGTGGGTCGCGGTCAGCGGGAACGAGCGCATGACACCTCAGATCCGGTCAGATCCGGTACCCGCCGCGGGGCACCGTCTCGATCACGGGCGGGGACCCCAGCTTCGCGCGCAGCCGGTTGATCGTCGTCTTGACGGTGTTGGTGAACGGGTCCGTTGCGTCGTCCCACACCCGCTCCAGCAGCTCCTCGGTCGGTACCACCCGGCCCTCGGCGGCCATGAGGTACTCGAGGACCGCCAGCTCCTTGGGGTTGAGTGGCAGCCGCTCGCCGCCGCGAGTGGCGAGCCGCTTGCCTGGGTCGAGCCGCAGGTCGCCGTGGTCGAGGATGGGCGCGAGCGCCTGCTGCGGGCGCCGGGAGATGGCGCGGATCCGGGCGATGAGCTCCGGATAGGCGAAGGGCTTGGGCAGATAGTCGTCCGCGCCCAGATTCAGCCCGTCCACCCGCTCGGCCATCGTGCCGGAGGCGGTGAGCATCAGCACACGGGGCTGCTGCGGCTGTTCGGCCAGCGTGCCGCAGACGTCGTCGCCGTGGATCCCGGGGAGGTCCCGGTCGAGCACGACGACGTCGTAGTCGACGACGGAGGTGCTCTCCAGGGCGCGTTCACCGTCGTGTACGACATCGACGGCCATTCCTTCGCGGCGTAATACCCGCGCCACCGATTCCGCCAGCACGGCATGATCCTCAACCACCAGCACTCTCATCGCCCCACCCCTAGCGCAGCCCGGTCGCCTTCAGCCGACAACGCTATCGCTCGGATACGTCAGCTGGGCGTGAAGAATCCGGTCATCGCCTCGTTCACCGCGTCGGGCTTTTCCAGGCAGCCGAAGTGGCCGCAGCCGGAGATTTCGGTGTAACCGGCGCCGGGGATCGCCGCCGCGACCTCACGGACCAGGTGCGGGCGGGCGACGAGGTCGTCGGCGAAGCCGATGACGTGGCAGGGCACGCCGATCCGGCGGTAGGCGGGCAGCCGGTTGCCGATCAGCTGCAGGCCCAGCTGGGCGCGGACCGACCCGGGGGCGGCCCCGGACAGCTCGAAGACGGCCAGCCAGTCCTGCAGGCGCTCCTCGTCATTGAGGGTTTCCGGCGACAGGTTCTGGATCGCCTGCGCATAGGCCGCGTACGCCGGCGGCAGGGCGCCGCTGTCGGCCAGTGCCAGGTCGGCGGCCGCCATGGCTGCGATCAGCGCGTCCGCCCGGCCGCAGGAGGCGATCAGCACGGCCTGCCGGACGAGCTCGGGGCGGGCCAGCAGCAGTTCGGCGACGATGATGCCGCCCAGGGAGAAGCCGACGACCCGGCACGGGCCCGCGCCCAGGTGCTCGATGAGTCCGGCGACATCAGCCGCCATGTCGTCGAGGGTGTATGGCCGCGGTCCGGCTTCGGTCGGCGGGATGCCCCGGTTGTCGACGGTGACGACCCGGTAGCCGGCCGCCTTCAGAGCCGGGACCTGGTGGGTGCGCCAAATCCGCCCGGGCGCGGCGGTTCCGGTGACCATCACCACCGGCTCTCCGGAACCGTAGTCGTCGTAGCTCAGCCTGATCCCGTTGACAGGCACCACCGGCATCGGGCATCCCCCTTTGCTCTCCGCTCACTTACCGGTCCAGACGGGATCGCGCTTCTCCGTGAAGGCCTTGACCCCTTCCGCCGCATCCCCACTGCGTCTGCGGCGCTCCTCCCAGCTGTAGGTGGCGGTGAACGCGTCCGGGAGCGGCATGTCGACCGACGCCAGGGCGGCCTGCTTGATCGCCCGTACCGAGAGCGGGGCACTGCACACCAGGTCCCGCGTCCACTGGGCGACGCAGTCATCCAGCCGGTCAGGCGGTACGACCTCGTTGACCAGGCCGTACCGCAGGGCCTCGGCGGCGTCGAGGCTGCGGCCGGTCAGCAGGTGTCCGAGCGCGACCTTCTGCGGCAGCTGCCGGATCAGCCGGAACGCGCCGCCCGCCCCGGGGATCAGGCCGAGCCGCGCCTCGGGCAGGCCGAACACGGCCCGCTCGGAGGCGATGATCAGGTCGCAGGCCAGAGCGAGTTCGAACCCGCCGCCGAGGGCGTAGCCCTGGACCCGCGCGAGCACCGGCTTGGACAGCGTGAAGCGGTCGGTGAGCCGCGGCCAGCCGCTCTGGCCGCGGCTGCCGAAGGTGGTCGGCGGCGCGCCCTGGGCGCCAAGACGGGCGCGCTCCTTGAGGTCCTGTCCGACGCTGAAGGCGCGGTCGCCGGCCCCGGTGAGTACGGCGACGCGTACCTCGTCGTCGGCCTCGACGTAGTCCCAGACCGCGCCGAGTTCCTCATGCATGCGCAGGTCCATCGCGTTGAGCACGTCCGGGCGGTCGAGCGTGACGTAGGCGACGTGGTCGCGCGTGACGCACCGCACCCGGGGGCCGGCGTCGTTCATCCGGTGCGCCCCGCGAACCCGCCGACCTTGTCGATGACGTCCTCGCCGTACAGGCGCAGCGCCTGCTGCAGCGCGAATTCGGCCATGTACCGGCGGAATTCCTCCGGCGGCTCTTCGACGGCGTTCAGCATTCTGCGGTTCGCGACGACCGCCGGGCTCTGCATCTGCGCCACGCCGCGAGCCACGGCGGCGTCGAGCTCGCCGGGCTCCACGACCTCATCGATCAGCAGCCGGGCGTCCGGTTCGGTCGCCCAGATCCGCCGCCCCGACAGGATGACCTGGCGGGAGATCCGCGGACCGGCGTGCCGGCCGAGGCGGAAGTTGGCGGCTCCCGGCACGATGCCCTCACGGGCGGCGGGCAGAGTGAGATAGGCGTCCGACGCGGCGAGCACCTGGTCGCAGGCGAGCAGCAGCTGCATGCCGCCGCCGATGGCGAAGGTGTCGACGGCCGCGATCCAGGGCTTTTCGACCGTACGGGAATGCCAGGCCCCGGCGTGGTCGGTGAGCAGGCCGGTGACCAGCTTGCGGAGGTAGCCGAGTTCGCGGCGGAGCAGGAAGCCGGTCAGCGAGATGCCGCCGGCATGCAGGCTCTTGAGGTTGATGCCGGCGCTGAACACCCGCTTGCCTCGGTAGCGGGGATGGCTCATCTCCCCGCCCCGCAGCACGCCGACGCGCACCTCCTCGTCGAGGAGCGCGAGGTCCACGGCGGTCTCCATGTCGTCGACCTGCTCACCGTCCTCGGCGTTCAGGCAGTCGTCCCTGCACATCGTCAGGTGCGCGGCGCCGTCCCGCCGTTCCAGCAGGACCGAGCGGGTGCGCAGCACCCCGGTGCGGCGGAACTCCGGCAGCAGCCGCAGGGCGCGCGGCGTCGGCCGCAGCATCGCGTCAAGGACCCGCGGGCCCGCCAGCGGGGAGCGCAGCACCGCCCGCAGGAAGATGCCCTGGTCTATCTCCCAGCCCTCCTTGTCCGCCTGGCGGCGGCCGCGATCGGCGGCGAGCTGCTTCTCCGTCGGCACCAGGCCGGGGTAGGCGTCCGCGGCGGCTGCCACCAGCTCGTCGATGCGCAGCCCGTCGGCGAGCCGCTCGAATACGGCGTCGGCGTGTGTGTCGAGGTAGTGCACCCGCAGCGCCCGGGCCGCGTCCTTGGCGGCGGCGAGCTCCGCGCGCTGCGGGTGCGTGCGCGCACCGGGGTCGGGGAGCGCCGCGATCAGGTCCTCCACGCGGGCCGCCGCCTCTCGCAGGCTCGGCCAGACGTCCCTGACCGGTTGGTCGGGTGCCGTCACGACGCCTCCTGTTGGGCCGTGCCGCGCAGCGCCCGGTCGCAGGCGGCCAGATGCGGGCCGAGCGCGTCCTCGAAGCTCGTCGTCGCGGCGTCGAAGAGCAACTGCCGCCGGATCGCCAGCTCCTTGCCGACCAGCCCGCTGGCAAGTCCGGCGACGGCCGCAGCGGCGGCGGCGGGCTCGTCGACGATCTCGTCGACGATGCCAAGACGCAGCGCCTCGGGAGCCTCGATCGGCAGGCCGAAGAGCACGGCGCGGCGGATCCTCGCCGTGCCGACCAGCACGACGAGCCGGTAGCCCGCCATGCCGGGCCAGGTGGCGGTGGCGTCCCGGGGGATCAGCAGCCGGGTGCCGTTCGTCGCCGCGCGGACGTCCGCGGCCAGGAACACGTCGAGCGCCGTCCCTCCACAGTCGCCACCGGCGACCGCAACCGTGGCGACGGGGAGCCGTTCAAGGCGGCGCAGCGCCCGCTCCCACTTGCTGACCAGCATCACGTCGAGTCCGCTGGTCCAGTCGCCGCTGGGGGCGCCGGAGACGCGGACGGTGAGGATGCCGGAGCCGCCCTGTGCCTCGGCCCGGTCGCAGACCTCCTGCACGGCCGAGACGGCGGCGGCCGACATCGGCTCGGTGCCGTCTACGGTCAGCGTCAACACCTCTTTCACGGCGCTCTCCCGCCTCACCACTGGACCAGTGCCGTCTCGAGGGTGGAGCCTGGCCCCATGGTCATCAGCACGCCGTACTCCCCTGGTTCGGTGACGCCTTCGTCCAGCAGCCGTTCGTAGGAGAAGAGGAAGGAGCCGCTGGACACGTTTCCGTAGTCGCGCAGCACGCTGGTGGTGTGCCGCACGTCGTACCTGGTCAGGCCGAGGTTCACGCCGACCGCGTCGATCACCTTCTTGCCGCCCGAGTGCACCAGCCAGTGGGTGATGTCGCTGCGCCGCAGGCCCGTTCCGGCAAGGAGACGGTCCACGACGATCTCGGCGTGGGCGCCGACCACGTACGGGATCTGCGGGTCGAGGAAGAAGCTGAACCGGGCGAGGTCCCGGTCCCAGTCATAGCGCATGGCCCCGATGGCCTCGGGGATGATGCAGCTGGCGAACTTCAGCAGCCGCGGACCCTCCTCGGCTCCTGCCGCGCCCGTCTGCTCACCGGTTCGTTCGCCCGCGAGCAGCGCGACCGCACCGGCACCGTCGCCGAACAGGCTGTTCACGACGGCCGTGCGCATCGTCGAGTCCATCGCGTACGCCGCCGAGCAGGCCTCCGTGCACAGCACGACGGCGAGTTCGCCGGGGTGGGCCGCGGCCCAGCCGGTGACGACGCCCAGGGCGTTGAGCCCGGCGTTGCAGCCCATGCCGACGATGTCGGAACGGCTGCAGTGCCGGTCGATGCCCAGCTCCCGGATGAGCAGCGCGCTGAGCCCGGGGGTGAGGAAGCCGGTGGAGGTCACGCAGCACAGGTGGCGCAGGTCGGCAAGGTCGGCGCCGGCCCGCTTGAGGCAGGCGCGCAGCGCGTCCGCGCCCATCTCGACGGCCAGTTGCTTGTGTTTGGCGAGCAGGTCGCCCTGCGGCTCCGCGATCCGGGCCCCGGTGGCGTCCACGGCGGGGAGCGTGAGGTGGCGGCGCTCGATGGCGCTGTTGAGGAAGACGGAGCGGACCCGGGGGTCGGTTATTGCGAAGGCGTCGAGCACCTCCTGCTGGCTGTACGAGGTGGGCGACACCGCCGTACCGACGCCAACGATCCGCGGGTGCAGGAACTCCCGCCTCGCGGTCAGGCCGGGCTGAGGCACGACCGGTGCGGATTTCCGGGGAGAATGCGGGCTTTCAAGGATGGCGGTCACCGGAACGTCCACCCCCACCTACGCGGCTTACTGCGCAGCAGTCCTGAGTAGCTGGTCACGTAACTCCCCCTTCCCTTCCGGGGTTCTCCGCCGCTATGAAGCGGGCGAGCCGCGCGGTGCCTTCTTTCATTTCCGCGGGCGTCAGATAGCTGATGGACAGGCGGATGCCGTGCTGGCCGCCGCCGTGAGGATGGAAGTTCCGCATCGGCGTCCAGATGACTCCGAATTCACGCGCGGAGCGGGTCAGAGCGGCCTCGTCCGCCGCGAAGGGGACCCGCATGCTGAGGAAGAACCCGCCGGCCGGCTCGTTCCACCGCACTCCGAGCGCCGCACGGCGGTCGGCGGGCAGGGCCTCGCCGAGATGCCGGAGCATGGCTCCCATGGCGTCGCCGTAGTAGTCGGCAGCTTTGGAGTTCAGCTCCGAGAGCCGGCCGTCGGCGGCGAGCAGCGCGCCGGCCACGGCGGCCTGGCTGAGCGACGGGGTGTTCACCGTCACCATGCTCTTGATCTTGGCGAGTTCGGCTGCGAGCAAGCCCGTACCGCCGGCGCCGTCGTCGACCCGCTGGTCGGCGACGACGAAGCCGACGCGAGCCCCGGGGAAGACCGTCTTGGAGAAGGAACCCAGGTGCACCACCGAGCGGCCGATGTCGAGGGACTTCAGCGTCGGCAGCCGCGGGCCGGGGCTCACCATCCGATACGGGCTGTCCTCCACGATCAGGAGGCCGTGCCGCCCGGCCAGGCGAAGGAGAGCCCGGCGGGCCGGCTCGCTCATGGTGGTGCCCGCCGGGTTGGCGTGGTCGGGCAGCACGTAGAGGGCGCGCGGGCGGCGGCCGCGGGCCAGCTGCTCCTCGATCGCCGCCTCCACGTCGTCGGGGTGCAGCCCGTCCTCGCGTTCCTCGACCGGGCAGACGGCGATGTCCAGCAGCCGGGCCGCGCCGGTGATCCCCACGTAACAGGGGCTGGAGACCAGCAGCACGTCGTCGGGGCCGGCCATCAGCGCCCGCAGCACCAGGAGCATCGCCTCCTGTGCGCCGACGGTGACCACCAGCGACTCGGCCGGGACGTCGATGTCCTCGTCGGCCCGCAGCGAATCGGCGATGATCTCGCGGATGGTGCCCGCGGTCGGGCCGTACTGATAGAGGGCGGTCCTGATCTCCTGCGGCGAACTCCCCTGCGCGGCAAGGTGGTCGAGGTAGCCGCGGATGTAGGTAAAGACCTGCTCGGTGTCGAAGAAGCCGTCGTACGGGCGGCCGGGGGCAAAGGAGATCGCATCCGGATAGCGGAAAGTGATCTCGTTGAGGAAGTTCATCGTGTCAAGGACCGGGTCGGCGAGGGAGTCGTGCAGGTCCTGCCTGAGTAAATCCGCCGGCGCAAGCTGCCGCGTTATCATGGACTCCCCCAAAAAGGCCGCCTTGCAATTCAATGAAGGTAAGTTTCCGGCTTCAGCATCACACGTGCACCAGGATTCGACAACGACGTCCAACCGGACGCGGTGAACTCCTGGACAAGGGAAATTATGATGCGGCGGGAAAATGAAATCGCGACTGGACCGAGCCCGTCCAACCAGCTGAATTCGCCACTTGGACGGCCCGGTCGGGCAGCCGCGATCAACTATTCCTACGCCGTAACCTCATAATCCATGCGCGCGGCGATCTCCTCCCAGACGCCCGCGCACTCGCGGGCGAGGCCGGTCACCGTCCCCTTGCAGTGCGGGGGCACGCTGTCGATAATCGCCTGCCACTCCGCACCGGCGAGGGTGAGGAAATTGAATAGCCGCAGCAACGTACGTCCGGTGTCGCTGAACCGCAGGGCGGGGTCGGATTTCAGCCGGTCCACGGCCGCCACCCGCTCCGCGATCCGCGACCTGCTGATCGCCCCGCCATCACTCGTCACCGCGGGCGGCTCGGTCCTCGCCCGCTCGGCGGGCGTTGCCGGGACCACGGCCTCGGGCCGTGGACGCGCCCGAACGCGCGGCTTCGGCAACGGGTCCTCGCCGCGGCGCAGCCGGTTTCTGACGTCCCTGGCGGTCTCCGGCGATATCTGGGCCTCACGCGCGATCTGCCGCAACGACAGCCCGGGATTCTCCTGGATGAGCTTGCTGGCCAGCACGCGTCCGGCAGCGATGTTGACCGGCCGGACCCGCCCGTCCTGGCCGATTCTGCTGCCCTCGATGAGGTTGCCCCCGGCCGCCCGCCGGCGGATCTCGGACACGATGCCGGGCGACAGACCCGTGGTCGTGGCGATCATCCGGTCCGACCAATGCGGGTGCGTCGTGATGATCCGGCCCGCCGCCTGCTTCCGGTCCGCCATCGACAGCGGCAGGCCATGCGCGACGTTCGACTCCACCGCGAGCACGAAGGCGTCGGATTCGCTTCCGTCGAAGTACGTTACGGGGATCTTTTCATCACCGCGAAGCTGCGCCGCCCGTAATCGGTGCACCCCGTCGATCACCCGCATGGTCGGCCGATGCACCAGCACTGGAGGAAGCGGAACCCGCACTTCCACCAAGGCCTGTATATGGTCCTGATCATCACCCGCACTACGCGGCGAAGCGGCGACGGACAATGAGCTGATCTCGGCTTCGAATACCATCTCTTGTTCGAACTGAGGCTGGCCAGACTGCATCACAAGCTCCTCTCGAGGTAACTCCTGCGAACCAGCTCGCACTCAGCGGTGCATGGCGTTAGGCGTACCCCAAAGGAGTGTGGACCAGGTGATACCGGCGTCGCTTCCACTGTGGATCTTCCCCACGGCTGAGCGCATTGGACTTCTCCCCCCGCAATGCCACCGCACGGGCCGAATAACGACCCTGTTAGCCGCTTGGGACTCTAACACCGTCCATCGGCTCTGACGCCAGGAATCCGGACACCGTACGCCCCGTCAAGAGGGGGTCGGCCAGATGCCTCAGGCGGGGCCGAGAACGTTGGCCCTGGCTCCGTACGCAAGGGAATAGACGCAGGTCCGACGGGTGTGTGCGGCCGGCTTCCGCCGACCGCCGACGGAATCCGCACGGCCGGCAACCCGTATCTGCACAGCCAGCGGGCAATTGGCACGAAACAGGGGAGAGAATGCGCGATTCCGTTGTCTCGCCGGCGAGACAACGGGGCGAACGCCCTACGGTGAAAACGGAGTTTCAGATTTCGAGAGAGGCATCGAGCAGGGCCGCAGATTCCCCGGGATCGTCGGCCGCCTCGTCCAGCATGCGGACAATCCACTCCAGCAGGTCGAGCCCTGCCGCCGCGGCAGCCCTTTCCCAGCGGACCCGGTGATCGGACGGCAGATCGAGCTGCACCTGCGGGGCAAGTGACCCTCCGCCGGAATCACGCCGAGGCCGGGTCCGGCGGCGCAACTCATTCCGCGACCAGCCGCCCTGCTCGGCCCGGGTCAGCCAGACCTCCCGCTCCTGCGCAGGACATCCGGCCACCTCGGCATGGTGCTGGAAACTGAGCTGCGCATGCCGCTGGGCAGGCTCGAACTTACCGGCGACCCAGGCATAGTTGCGCAGGGTCTGGTAGTCGAGGCCGGTGTCGGCCACCGCCTTGCGGTAGCGGTCGGGATACTCTTTCCTGCCGTATATCAGCCAGTCGCCCAGCCACCATGCCGACGAATCCGCTACCACGAATATCTGCCGGCCGATATGGCGCCACTGCGCCAGCGGAAGACCGGGGGACAGCGTCAGCGCGGTGCGCCGGGGCGCCATCCGGGCGTCCGGTGTGAGCCGCGCCCGGCCCTCGACCGGCGGCTGTGCCGCCTGCTCGCTCCCGCGCGCCGCTCGCCCTGCAGATGTGCGCAACTCATCGCCCCCTTGATCACTCGCTCATCCTCCACCTCGGGTGGTCTCGGCGAGGTAACAGGAGCAGACGAACGAGCGGCGGAGCACCCCTTCCTGCCATGTGGCCCTGTGTTACAACGGAGTTACCCATTCCCCTGTCTACTGGTCGCACAGCCCTCAGCCCCGCGAGCAGATACAGGAGGCCCCATGGCCACCGCTACCCGGCGCTGCGCCGAATGCGACGCAGAGTTCGCCTGGACCAGCCGGAACCCCACCCGCAGGTTCTGCGCCCCTGGCTGCCGGGCCCGGTGGTGGCGGGCGCAGCAGCTGCGGGCCGCCGAGGCACCGGAGCCGGCGGAGGCCCAGTACGCGGCCGAGCCCGGCGCCGGCCTGGGCGCCTTCCACGAGTGCCCCAGCTGCGGCGAGCTCCTCACGGTCATCAACCTCCTTATCCCCGACGCCCGTTGACGCGGGCCCGCCATGCCCCGTCCAAACAGTCGGTTCTGTCACTTGGACAGCGCTCCGGGCATTCTTGGCGAGGCATTCGACCGCCATTTACGGAGGGGACGACAGATGAGACGCGCGTGGTGGGTGGTGGCCGGGCTGGTGGCAGCGCTGACCGTGCCACCCGGCGCGGCGGACGCCAAGCACGGCGTACGCCCGCAGATCCAGTCGCTGGACGGCAGTGGCAACAATCGGGCGCACCCGGACTGGGGCCGGGCCGATAGCCCGTATGCGCGCTTAACTGCCCCGAATTACGCCGACGGGCACAGCGCCCCCGTCGCCGGGCCCGACCCTCGCTACGTCAGCAACCGGATCTTCGGCGACGAGGAGGTCCTGGGAGTCAACGACGTACCCGCGGTGAACATCTTTTCCGAGCGCCAGGTCAGCCAGTGGGGCTGGGCCTGGGCGCAGTTCCTCGACCACACCTTCGCGCTGCGGCTTGGCGAGCAGGCCAGTGACCCGCAGGGCGAGCGGGAGGACATGAAGGGCGACGGAAGCGATCCGCTGGAGCTGATATCCGGCAAGCACTATCTGCCGTTCGTACGGTCCAGGCCGGCCGACGGCACCGGCGTGGCCAACGCGCGCCAGCAGGTCAACATGCAGAGCTCCTACCTCGACGCCTCCGGCGTCTACGGCACCAAGAACACCCGCCTTGACTGGCTCCGGCAGGGTCCGGCGGACGGCAATGTGGCCAACAACGGGGCGAAGCTGCTGCTGCCTGACGGGTACCTGCCCCGCCGGGACGCGCGAGGCGACGCCTCGAACGCTCCTGCCACGGACATCGACGGCCGGCTGCACGCCGATCCGGCCAGTGCGGCGGTCGCCGGGGATGTGCGGGTGAACAACAACATCGCGGTGACCGCGGTCCAGACGCTGTTCGCCAGGGAGCACAACAGGATCGTGGACGCGCTGCCCGCGTCGCTCAGTGAAGAGGAGCGGTTCCAGATCGCCCGGCGGGTGGTGATCAGCGAGATCCAGTACATCACCTACCGCGAGTTCCTGCCCGCCATGGGGATCAATCTGCCGCGCTACCGGGGCTACGACCCGAAGGTGAACACCACGCTGTCCAACGAGTTCGCCGCCACCGGCTACCGGGCGCACAGCATGATCCACGGCGGCTTCTCCGTCACCCAGCCCGCCGACCGCTACACTCCGGCCCAGCTGGACGCGTTCCGGGCCGCGGGCCTACCCGCCTTCCTCACCAACGACGGCAAGGTGGTCGTCGAGGTCGACATGGTGCACACCCGCGACAACCCATCGCTGGTCAAGGGCCTGGGTCTTGGCCCGACGCTGCAGACCATCGGAGAGCGGGCGCAGTACCGCAACGACGAGACGATCGACCACCTGCTGCGCAGCGTGCTGTGCGGGCCGGAGAGCGCCGACCCGAAGTGCGTCTTCGACCTGGGCGCGACCGACCTGGCCCGCAGCCGCGACCACGGCATGCCGTCGTACAACTCCATGCGCCGGGCCTACGGCCTCCCGCCCGCCCGGTCGTTCACCGACATCACCGGTGAGGCCACCGACGCCTTCCCGAAGGACCCGGAACTCACCCCCGGCAACGAGATCAACGACCCGGACAGCACCGACTTCACCAATATCACCAACCTCTTCGGCAGCAAGGTCGGCCACCGCAACGACCCGCGCGACCACTCCACCGTCAGCTACACCAAGCGGACCACGCTCGCCGCCCGGCTCAAGGCGATCTACGGCTCGGTCGACCGGGTGGACGCCTACGTGGGCATGCAGTCGGAACCGCACCTGAAGGGCTCGGAATTCGGTGAGCTGCAGCGGTCCATGTGGGCGCGGGAGTTCCGGCGGCTGCGCGACGGCGACCGGTTCTTCTACGGCAATCAGGCCGGCACCCTGGAGGCGATCTCCAAGAAGTACGGCATCGACTTCCGCCACAACCTGGGCGACCTCATCGCGGCCAACACCGACATCAAGCGCACCGAGCTGCCCGGCACGGTCTTCTTCCCCCGCGGCGAGGTGCCGGCCGGCTCCTGCCGGGTGAGCTACGCGGCGGAGCCGAAGGCCGGCGGCGAGTTCACCGGCACCATGAAGATCAAGAACACCGGGCGGACGCCGCTCGCCGCCTGGTCCGTGCGCTTCCGCTACGCCGACGGCCAGCAGATCAAGCAGTCGGAGGGCGCCGAAGCCATCCAGAACGGCACCGACGTCGCCCTGCAGAGCCCCGGCTCGGACGGCGCCCTGGCCCCCGGCCAGACCCGCCGGGTCTCCTTCACCGGCACCCTGCCCGGAGCCAACAGCACCCCGTCCGACTTCAACCTCAACACCACCGGGTGCGCCACCGGATACCGGTAGTCCGTTAAACCCGGCGGTAGGAGGACTTGACGCCTGCTCGGGGCGCTCACAGAGCGGGTGACCTTCCCCTCGCAGCGTAGAGGCCCTGGCTGCAGGAGAAGTTGAGGGTCATGGCAGGCAAGAGGCGGAAGTTCGACGCGGAGTTCCGTGAGGGGGCTGTGCGGATCGTCGCCGAGACCGGCAAGCCGATCGTGTAGGTCGCACAGGATCTCGGGATCAACGAGACCACGCCGGCGAGCCGGGTGTCGCCGGCCCGAAGGTCCGGCGGGGCCACGGCGACGGGCGAGAGCGAGGAGCTCGCGCGGCTGCGGCGGGAGAACACGCAGCTGAAGGAAGAAGGAAGAAGGACAACAAGGAGCTGGCCAGGGAGCGTGATGTGCTCAAGCGCTGCATGGTCTTGTGGGTGAAGTAGCTGTGGCGGACCCGGCGTTGCTCGTCGGGGTGATCAGCGACCAGAAGACCGTGCACAGTATCCGTGCTCGTCGCTCCCCCGCTGTCCCCGAAGACACCAGCTCCGGGAGTCCACGCAGACATGGGGTCGGTGTAAGCCGTCAAGGGGGCGAGTGGGAGCACGGCCCCATGACGAGTATTCGGTAAGGGGGCGAACAGCGTGCCCCCTTGCCTCGTACACCAGACCGGGTAGCGGAGATCCTCCGTGGGAGCGGCCCCCCGCTCCCAAAAACGCTCCCACACACGAAGTAGGGGCCATCCGAAGATGACCCCTACCTGCGACTCTTTCGAGTCGGGACGACAGGATTTGAACCTGCGACCCCTTGACCCCCAGTCAAGTGCGCTACCAAGCTGCGCCACGTCCCGGTGCGCGTGTCCCGCGGTGTTCTGCGTGATCGCGCAGACAGAACTTTACCCCACGTTCGGGGGTGGTCCGCTCCCTCGTCGCGGGGTGCGGGGAGGGACAATCGGCGCATGAGTTCCGCACCCCGATCCGATGAACCTGGCCGTGACCGTGACGCCGAGGGGCGGGCCCGCAACGCGCGGCCGCGTGACGGGCTCGGGCGGCCGTTGCCGTACGGCGCCGAAGGCGTGGAGCGGCAGCCCGAGGGGGTCACGCGTACGCCCGACGAGACGATCGCCCAGGCCCAGGCCCTGCTGGACGCCGGGCGGCCCTTTCACGCGCACGAGGTCTTCGAGGACGCCTGGAAATCGGGCCCTGATGACGAACGTGACCTGTGGAAGGGGCTTGCGCAGCTGGCCGTTGGTCTCACCCACGCGGCGCGCGGCAACGCCACGGGCGGTGCACGGCTGCTGCTGCGCGGTGCGGCCGCGGTGGACGCGGCGCGGCGTGAGGAGCGGCCGTACGGGATCGCGGTGGACGGACTGCTCGGCTGGGCGCGGGAGTTGGCCGAGCGGGTGGAGAAGGGCGGCTCCCCCGTGGACGCGGCCTCGTGCGCGCCGCGGCTGCGGGGGGACGCGGCTCCGGGCGGGGAGGGGAGTGTGTAGGCCGTGGCTCCACGCCTCGCAGGGCGCGCCCGTCGCGTCCCGCGGCTGCACACCTCGCAGGACGCCCGCCACATCCCGTGCTCCACAACAAGACGCCCGCCACACCCCGAGCTGCACGCCTCACAGGACGCCAGTCACATCCCGCCCCTCCACACCCAGCAGGACGCCCGCCGCGTCCCGCCGCTCCACACCTCGCAGGACGCCCGCCGCGTCCCGCCGCTCCACACCTCGCAGGACGCCCGCCGCACCCCGCCCCTCCACACCCAGCAGCACGCCCGCCACACCCCGCCCCTCCACACCCAGCAGCACGCCCGTCGCGTCCCGCCCCTCCACACCTCGCAGGACGTCCGTCACACCCCGCGGCTGCACACCTCGCAGGACGCCCGTCACACCCCGCCCCTCCACACCCAGCAGCACGCCCGTCACACCCCGCCCCTCCACACCCCCGAAGACACCCGCCGCACCCCGTGCGGCAGACTCTCGGCGTGCGAAAGATTCATGTCATCGGCATCGGCGCGGGCGACCCGGACCAGTTGACCCTGCAGGCCGTCAAGGCCCTCAAGAGCAGCGACGTGTTCTTCATCCTGGACAAGGGCGGGGAGAAGGACGACCTCGTGCAGTTGCGGCGTGGGCTGCTCGACGAGCACCGGGCCGACGGCGCGTACCGCGTGGTCGAGGCGCGGGACCCGGCGCGGGACCGGAAGGCGGGCGGTGCCGATTACTCCCCCGCCGTCGGGGACTGGCGCAGCCGCCGGGCGGACATCTATGAGCGGCTCATCGCCGATGACATGGGCGAGGACGAGAGCGGGGCCTTCCTGGTGTGGGGCGATCCCGCGCTCTACGACAGCACCCTCGGGATCCTGGAGGAGGTGCTCGGCCGGGGCGAGGTGACCTTCACGTACGACGTCGTGCCCGGCATCAGCAGCGTCTCCTCGCTCGCCGCCCGGCACCGCACGGGACTCAATCGCGTCGCGCGGCCGGTGCAGATCACCACGGGGCGCCGCCTCGCCGACGGTGGTTTTCCCGAGGGGGTCGATGACGTCGTGGTGATGCTCGACGCCCATCAGGCCTTCCGGCAGTACGCCGGGCGGGCTGATGGCGATGGCGGTGACATGTATATCTACTGGGGGGCCTACATCGGGACCGCCGACGAGATCCTCGTCTCCGGGCCCCTCGACGAGGCCGCGCCCCGCATCGAGGCCCTCCGGGCCGAGGCGCGTGAGCGCAAGGGGTGGATCATGGACACATACCTGCTGCGGCGCAACCTGGACTGAGCTCTCCGGGGTCCGGCGTCACCGGACCGGCCCGGTCCGGCATGCACCTGCCCAAGGGCGGTGTGAGGGTGGCCGTGTGACCACCACCGCCCAGCCGGCCGCCGAGGCCCCGGCGCAGGGGCCGCCCGTCCTGGACAAGCGCCGTCGCAATGTCGTCTTCGTGACGATCATGCTGGGGATGCTGCTCGCCGCGCTCGACCAGACCATCGTGGGCACCGCGCTGCCCACCATCGTGTCGGATCTGGGCGGCGCCGAGCACATGTCGTGGGTGGTGACGTCGTATCTGCTTGCCGAGACCGTTGCCACGGTCCTCGTCGGGAAGTTCGGTGACCTCTTCGGGCGGAAGGTCGTCTTTCAGATCTCGGCGATCGTCTTCATCACCGGCTCGTTCCTGTGCGGGCTCTCGACGAACATGACGCTGCTCATCGCCTGGCGCGCCCTGCAGGGCATCGGCGCCGGCGGTCTGATGGTGACGTCGATGGCGTTGATCGCCGATGTCATCCCGCTGCGTGAGCGCGGGAAGTACCAGGGTGCCATCGGTGCCGTCTTCGGGGTGGCCACCGTCATCGGGCCGTTGCTCGGCGGCCTTTTCACCGACCATCTGACCTGGCGCTGGGCCTTCTACGTCAACGTACCCATCGCGATCGTCGTGGTGATCGCGGCGGCCCGCACGATCCCCGTCGTGAAGTCGGCGGTGCGGCCCGTCATCGACTATCTCGGCATCGCGTTCGTCGCGATCGGGGCCAGTGCGCTGATCCTGGCGACGAGTTGGGGCGGCAACCAGTACGCGTGGGGCTCCGGCACCATCATCGCGCTGTTCGTGGGCGGCGCCGTCGCGCTCGCGCTGTTCTGTGTGGTCGAGACGCGGGCCGCCGAACCGATGCTGCCGATGCGGCTGTTCGCCAACCCCGTCTTCACGGTCTGCTCGATCCTCAGCTTCATCGTGGGCTTCGCGATGCTCGGCGCCATGACGTTCCTGCCGACCTATCTGCAGTACGTGGACGGGGACTCGGCCACTGTCTCGGGCGTGCGGACACTGCCCATGGTGATCGGGCTGCTCATCGCGTCGGTCTTCAGCGGCAATGTGGTGAGCAAGACCGGGAAGTATCGCGTCTTCCCGATCGCGGGTTCGCTGGTGATGGCGCTCGGGCTGTATCTGCTCTCGCTGATGGGGCGCGAGACCAGTACGTGGCTCGAATCGGTCTACATGTTCGTCCTCGGCACCGGCATCGGTCTTTGCATGCAGGTTCTGACGATCGCCGTGCAGAACACGGTCGCGTACGCGGATCTGGGCACCGCCACGTCGGGGGTGACCTTCTTCCGTACGTTGGGCAGTTCGTTCGGGACGGCGGTGTTCGGGACCATCTACGCCAACACCCTTGAGCCCAATCTCAAGGACGGGGTCGCGGCCGCTGCCGCCACCGGCGCCGCGGACCCCGCCGTGGTGGCCAAGGCGGCACAGAGCCCGCAGGGGCTGCACGATCTGCCGCCCGACGCGGCCGCGCCCATCATCGAGGCGTACGCCGACACGCTGCACACCGTCTTCCTGTGGACGGTGCCGGTGGCGCTCATCGGGTTCGTGGTTGCCCTGTTCCTCAAGCAGGTGCAGCTGCGGGACAGCGCGCGGATGAGTTCGGCGGACATGGGCGAGGGCTTCGCGTCGCCGACGACGAGCGGCTCCCCGGACCAGGTCCTCGAACTGACCGTCGGGAACATCATCCGCAAGACCGGCATGGACACCGCGCGCCGCGTCATCGGGGACTCCGACACCCGGCTCGACATGGCGGGCGCGTGGGCCGTGATGCAGGTGACGCTCTTCGACCGGATGGTGGGCCACGCGAACCTCGGTCTGATCGCGGCTCGGCGTCGGGTGCCGCCCGAGGTCCTGGTGCCGGTCTTCGACCGCATGGTCGAGGAGGGCTTCCTCACCCGCTCCGGCATGCTCTTCTCGCACACCCGGGCGGGCGAGCGCGAGGCCGATGTGATCGGCAAGGCGTGGGCGAAGTGGCTGGGCGAGCAGGTGGAGAAGGACAGCGGGCGTCCCGCCGACGCGGATCTCATCAGGGCGGTCGACGCGATCGCCAAGCGTCTTCTGGTGGAGGACCTTGAGCACGGTCTGTCGCCCGAGACGCGGCGGCAGCCGCTCGCGTCGGCCAAGGCCGCGGTGTGATCAGTCAAGGGCGAGGTGTGATCAGCCACGGCGCCGGGGTCTGATCAGCCACAGCCGAGCTGTTGTCAGCCACGGCCCAGGCGCGATCAGTCAAGGCCCAGGTGCGACAGCACGCTCGCCACATCCGGCAGCTCGCGCGCTCCCTCCGGTGCCGGCGGGCGGCGGACGATCAGCACCGGCACGGACAGCGCGCGGGCCGCGGTGAGTTTGGCGGCCGTGGCGGCGCCGCCGCTGTCCTTGGTCACCAGGACGTCGATGCGGTGCTCGCGCAGCAGTGCCGTCTCGCCCTCGACGGTGTAGGGGCCCCGGTCGAGCAGGATCTCGGTGTGGTGCGGCAGCGGCGGTTCGGGTGGCTCCACGGAACGTACGAGGAAGTGGAGTTCGGCCAGGGACGGTTCCGCGAAGGCGGCGAGGCCAAGGCGCCCCGTGGTCAGGAAGACCCGGCGGCCGAGCGAGGGCAGCAGGGCCGCGGCCTCGGCGAGCGAGCCCGCGTCGTGCCAGACGTCGCCCGGGGTGGGCCGCCAGCCGGGCCTGCGCAGCAAGGCCGCCGGGACGCCGGTCGCCGCCGCGGCCCGCACCGCGTGCTCGCTGATCGTGGCGGCGAAGGGATGCGTGGCGTCCACGACGGCGTCCACGCGGTGCTCGCGCAGCCAGGCGGCGAGGCCGTCCACGCCGCCGAACCCCCCGACGCGTACGTCGCCTTCGAGCGCGGCGGGTCGGGCGACGCGCCCCGCGAGCGAGGTGGTCACGCGGACATCGGGCCGGGTGGCGAGGCGCGCGGCGAGCGCGCGGGCTTCGGTGGTTCCGCCGAGGACGAGCACATGCATGGTGCCGAGGCTACGTCGCGCCACCAGCGCCTCGTCGGCGAGGCGGCGCGTGGACGAGGCGGCGCGTGGGCGCGTCGGTGAGTGGGCGCGTCGGTGAGTGGGTGCGTCAGCGCGTGGACGAGGCGGCACGTGGGCGCGTCGGTGAGTGGGTGCGTCAGCGCGTGGATGAGGCGGCACGTGGGCCAGGCGGCACGTGGGCGCGTCGGCCCGTGAAAGAGGCGGCACGAGGACACGTCAGCCCCTGAAAGACGCGGCACGAGGACGCGTCAGCGGAGCAGCAGCTGGAGTCCGCCGAGGACGGTCGCCCCGATGACCAGCTGCTCGAAGAGCCGCTGGTTGATGCGGTGCACGGCGGCCTTGCCGATGTAGGCGCCCGGCAGGACGAAGAGCACGAGCGCGGCGTCAAGAAGCAGCGAGTGCGCGTCGATCAGGCCGAGGCCCACGCTGAACGGCACCTTGGACGTGTTGACGATCAGGAAGAACCACGCCGATGTGCCCAGGAAACTCAGCTTCCGGAAGCCCGCGGAGAGGAGGTACATCGAGAGGACCGGGCCGCCCGCGTTGGCGACCATGGTGGTGAATCCGCCGAGCACGCCGTACGAAGGGGCCTTGAGCCGGGAGCCGCGGCCGAGCTCCCCCTCGTCCGCCGGGGCCCGGCGGCGCCACAGCGTGACCGCGGCCATCAGGAGCAGGATCGCCCCGATGGACGTACGCACTCCGGTGTCGTCGGCCCACATCAGGAAGACGGTGCCCACGACCACACCGGCCGCGACGGCCGGGAACAGCCGCCACAGGGTGGGCCAGTGGGCGTGCCGGCGATAGGTGAGGACGGCTAGCACGTCGCCCGCGATGAGGATCGGAAGGAGCACACCGGTCGACTCGCGGGCCGGCAGGACCGCGGCGAAGACGGCGAGGCTGACCGTGTTGGCGCCGCTGACGGCGGTCTTCGAGAAGCCGACCAGCAGTGCGGCCGCGGCGAGCGCGGCGAATTCCCAGAGCGATATGTCCATGCCGGGAACAGATGCTAGACCCATCTATCGTCCTGGGACGGCACGGCCTAGGCCCTGCTGTAGGTGGCCCGCAGCTCCCGCTTGAGGATCTTCATGCTGGGGCCGAGCGGCAGCGCGTCGGTGAACTCCACGCGGCGCGGGTACTTGTGCCGGCCCAGGTGTTCCTTGGACCAGGCGGTGATCCCCGCGCCGTCGGGGTCCGAGCCGGGCCTCGGGACGACTACGGCGCAGATCTCCTCGCCGTGCACGTCGTCGGGCAGGCCGATCACCGCGGCGTGCGCGATGTCCGGGTGCCGCATCAGGACCTCCTCGACCTCGCGCGGGTAGACGTTGAAGCCGCCGCGGATGATGACGTCCTTCTTGCGGTCGACGATCGCCAGGAACCCGTCGGCGCCCTTGGTGCCGAGGTCACCGGTGCGGAACCAGCCGTCGACGACGGCCTCCTCGGTCGCTTCCGGACGCCCCAGGTAGCCGGAGAAGACGTTGTGGCCGCGGATGACGACCTCGCCGAGCTCCCCCGCCGGGAGCAGCTCGATGCGCCCCTCGACCTCGGCGCGGGCGATCTCCACGTCGACGCCCCACACCGGGTGGCCGATGGTGCCGGCCCTGGTGCCGAAGACGGGCTGGTTCACGGAGGCGGTGGGCGAGGTCTCGGAGAGGCCGTAGCCCTCATAGATCTGTACGCCGAAGGTCTCCTCGAAGCGTTCGAGTACGGCGACGGGGAGCGAGGCGCCGCCGGACACGCACTGCCGCAGGGCGGGCAGTTCGGCGGCCGTGGCGGCGGCCGCCACCAGGTTCACGTACATCGTCGGCACCCCGTGGAAGGTGTTGACGCCCTCCGCCGCCATCAGCTCGATGGCCCGCGCCGCGTCGAAGCGCGGCAGCAGGACGAGGGTGGCGCCCGCGCGCCAGGTGGCGTTCATGGAGACGGTCTGGCCGAAGGCGTGGAAGAGCGGGAGCGCGCCGAGCGCGATGTCGTCGCGGTGCACGTCGTGGGCGTCGAAGGCGCAGACGGTCGCGTTCATCACCAGGTTGAAGTGGGTGAGCACGGCGCCCTTGGGGACGCCGGTGGTGCCGCTGGTGTAGAAGACGACGGCCGGGTCGTCGGCCTCCCGGGTGAGGTACGTCGGCAGGGGCCCGGTCTCGCGCGCCAGGGTGTCAAGGTCGCCGTCCGCGCCGAGGGTGAGCATGCGTACGCCGGTGGCGGCGGCCGCGGCCTTGCCGGTCTCGGCCTGCGCGGGGTGGCACAGCAGCAGGGTCGCGCCGCTGTCCCGCAGGACGTGCTCGACCTCCTCGGCGGAGAGCAGGAGGTGTACGGGGACGACGACGCCGCCCGCGGCGAGGATCGCGTAATAGGCGCGCGGGAACGCGGCGGTGTTCGGCGCCATCAGGGCGACGCGGTCCCCCGGCTCGACCCCGAGGCCCACGAGCGCCGCGGCCTGCGCTCGGGCCTGACTCCACAACTCGCCGAAGGAGAGCCGGAGTTCACCCTCGACGAGGGCGGTGTGGTCCGGCCTGCGGCGGGCGGGCTCGGCGAGGATCGAGGCGAGGGACAACGTGGCCATGGGTGGTGCTCCGTTTCCGTGCGGCCTTTGGGTCTTGCGCTCTTGCGGTCATGCGGTCTTGCGCTCTTGCGGTCTTGCGGGGTGACGCGGTGGCGGTCCGGTGTGGCGCGGGCTCAGCCGCGCTCGACGAGCAGCGCACTGCCCTGGCCCACGCCGACGCACATCGTGGCCAGGCCGCGTCCTGCGCCGGTGCGGCGCATGCGGTGGAGGAGCGTGGTCAGGATGCGGGCGCCGGAGCAGCCGAGCGGGTGGCCGAGCGCGATGGCGCCGCCGGTCGGGTTGACAAGCTCCGGGTCGATGCCGAGGGCGTCGACGCAGGCGAGGGCCTGGGCCGCGAACGCCTCGTTGAACTCGGCCTCCTGGACGTCCCCGATGGACCAGCCGACGCGAGCCAGCGCCTTCTGGGTGGCGGGGACGGGGCCGATGCCCATGACGTCCGGATGGACACCGGCGGAGGCTCCGGCGACATACCGCCCCAGGGATTCGAGCCCGAGGTCGTTCAGGGCCTCCTCACTGACGAGGAGGAGCCCCGCCGCGCCGTCGTTCATCGGGGACGCGTTGCCCGCGGTGACGGTGCCGCCCTTGCGGAAGACCGGGCGCAGGCCGCTCAGCTTCTCGTACGAGGTGTCCTCACGGACGCATTCGTCGAGGTCGACGACGGTGCCGTCGGGCCGTGTGACGGGGAGGATCTCGTCGTCGAAGTGGCCGTTCTTGCGGGCCTCGGTGGCGCGTTGGTGGCTGCGCAGGGCGAAGGTGTCCTGGCGCTCGCGGGATACGCCGTACCGCTCGGCGACTTCCTCGGCGGTCTCGCCCATGGCAAGAACCCCGTGCAGCTCCCTCATCGCCGGGTTGACCAGGCGCCAGCCGAGCCGGGTGTCGAAGGTCTCCATCTTGTGCGGCAGCGCCTCGTCCGGGCGCGGGAGCACGAAGGGGGCACGGCTCATCGACTCGGAGCCGCCCGCGAGGACGATGTCGGCCTCACCGGCGGCGATGGTGCGGGCGGCGGCGGTGACGGCCTCCATGCCGGAGGCACAGAGCCGGTTCACGGTGGCGCCCGGCACGGACTCCGGGAGGCCCGCGAGGAGGGCGGCCATCCGGGCCACATTGCGGTTGTCCTCGCCCGCCTGGTTGGCGGCGCCCCAGTAGACGTCGTCGATCCGGGCGGGGTCGAGCTGCGGGGTACTCGCGACGAGACCGCGTACGACCGTGGCGGCGAGGTCGTCGGGGCGTACGGAGGAGAGGGCGCCGCGGAGTTTGCCGATGGGGGTGCGGCGGGCTGCGGCGAAGTGGACTGGGCGCACGATACGGCTCCGGATCGTCACGGTTGATCTCACATGGTGGTCTCACGATATAAATTAGCACTGCTAGTTTTGGAGTCTAGCCGGGGGTGGGCGCCGGGGGAAGTGCAGCTATATCGCGTCGCGGAGGGACCGCGCCCCGAAGGGGCGCGGGGCTGTGACATGTGCGGCTCCGCCGCGTGGGCGCGACCAGCCACATCCGACCCGCAGTCGCAGTACGGGCCTTCCAGCGGAGCGCCAAGCTCAGCCCAGCCCGATCCGCACCCCGCCACCCGCCGCGTCGACCAATCCGACCCAGGCCCCCGACAGGTGCAGCGCCCCGTTGGGCAGCACCCTGCGCGGCACCCTCGCCCGGTGCAGGCACCGCCCGTCCTGGGTGACGAACAGGACGGGACGGACCAGGGTCTCCGCCGTACGCAGCAGAAAGCGGGCCCCGGGAACCGGGGGCTCGCCCGGTACCAGGCGGTTCGGCGCCACCCACCGCAGAGGTGCGACGGCTTCGACAGGCAGCCCCGCGGACGCCGGCCAGTCCGCGCCCTCCAGATGGCGGCGCACCGCGACCGCCGCGGCCGCGCCCTCGCGCGCCGCGGCCCTCGCCGGTTCCACCGCGTGCAGCACGTTGCCCACCGCGAACACCCCGCGCGACGCCGTACGGAACGCACCGTCCACGGCGGGGCCCCGGGTCCCGGAGTCCAGCGGCACTCCCCCGCGCCGCGCCAGTTCCTGCTCGGGCACGAAGTCCCCGGTGAACACCACCGTGTCGCAGGCGATCGCCCCGAGCCGCCCGTCGGCGTGCCGCAGCCGCACCCCCGAAAGCCGCCCCCTGCCCAGGAGTTCGACGACCGTGGCGCCCGTCAGGAGCGGCACCCGGCGCCCCAGCCTGGCCGATGCGGCCCGCGCCCGGCCCACCTGCGGCCGCGTCTCCTCGGTGACGAGCGCGGCGACCTCGACGCCCGCGCGCCGCAGGGCGGCCAGCGCCGCGTAGCTCACCGGCTCCGCGCCGACGACGACCGCGCGGTTCCCGATCCGCTGGTGGTGGAGGTGCACCGCCTGTTGCAGTTCACCCGTCGTGTAGACGCCCGCCGGTCGGGTCCCCGGCACCAGGCGTGCGGCGCGCGGCCGTTCCCGCGCCCCGGTGGCGAGCACGACGGCACGGGCGGTGATCCGCTCCAGGCCGTGCGGTCCGGTCGTGTCGACCACGAGCGCCCCCGCCCACCCGGTGGCGGACACCCCGGTCCGTACGGCGGCCCCGGCGCCGAGCGCTGCCTCGACGAGGCGGTCCGCGTACTGCGGCCCCGTCACTCCCCACCGCCCGAAGCCCCGGTGGTGGCAGTGGCGCGGCACTCCGCCGGCCCGCCCCTCGCGCTCCAGGACCTCCACCGTGCCCGCACCGGCCGTGGCGAGCCGCCCGGCCGCGGCGAGCCCCGCGGGTCCGCCGCCGATCACGAGTACGTCGATGGTCCGCTGCCGCCTCATCGCGCCGCCCCCGACTCGCCCCACCCGTCGAAGAGTTCGCGCACCGCGGCCCCGCAGTAGAACCCCTGGCACCGGCCGCCGCGCGCCCGTGTCCGGCGCCGCAGGCCGTCGAGCGAACCGGGCGGGACCGTGCTGATCAGGGCGTCCCTGATCTCCCCGCGGGTCACGCGTTCGCAGTGGCAGACGATGCTGCCGTAGGCGGGGTCGGTCGCGATGAGGTCGGCGCGCTGATAGGGGCGGGGGAAGGCCTCCCCGAGGTTCGGCATGCGCACGGGGTCGAGGTCACCGGCGTGCGTCAGGTCGAGTTCGGGTCCCGCCGCATCGGCGAGCAGGTCCACGACGTACGCGGCGATCGCCATGGACGCGGTGAGGCCCGTGGAGCGGATGCCGCCCACGGTGATCCAGCGCTCATCGGGAGAGGCGTGGATCTGGTAGTCGTCGTGCTCGGTGGCGGCCCGCAGTCCGGCATAGACCGTGGTGACCTCCTCGTCGAGCAGCGCGGGCAGGATCCTTCGACCCTTGGCACGCAGCGTGTCGAGCCCGTCCGCGGTCGTCCCCGTGGCCGTCTTGTCGTCCAACTCCTCGGCGGTGGGCCCGAGAAGAACGTTTCCGTACACGGTCGGCGCCACCAGGACCCCCTTTCCCAGTGCTGTCGGCACGGGCAGGAGGATGTGGCGGACCAGGTCGCGGGCGAGTTTGTCGAAGACGATGAGCTGGCCCCGGCGGGGTGTGACGGCGAACTTGCCCTCACCCAGGAGCTGTTGGTCGAGGTCGTCGGTGTGCAGTCCCGCTGCGTTGACGAGGTAGCGGGTGCGCAGCACGCCCCGGGAGGTGGCGAGCTCACGGCATCCGCCTGCCGGGTAATCCACCCAATCACCCTTCTCCACACGGCAGTTGAGATGCAGATGCACTCCGCCGCGGACGGCTTGGGTGGCGTACGCGAGGGTCGTCGTCCAGGGGCAGATGATGGACTCGCCGGGGACGTCGAGCGCGCCGAGGGCGCCGGGCCCCAGGTGCGGTTCGCGGGCCCGCACCTCGTCGGCGTCGATGATGCGGGCCGCCGTGTAGTGGTTGCGTCGGGCCTTGTCCAACAGGCCGGGCAGGGCGGCCAGTTGTTCGTCGTCCCAGGCGACGAGCAGCGCGCCGACCGGCTCGACGGGGATCCCCGAATCGGCCGCGTACGCGGCGAGCAGGCGCTGCCCCTCGCGCACCAGGCGGGCTTCCAGGGAGCCCGGTATGGCGTCGAAACCGGTGTGCAGGATCGCCGTGTTGGCCTTGGACGTGCCGTCGCCGACATCGCCTGATGCCTCCACGAGGGCGACGCGGAGCCGGTGGTGCCGGGCGAGTTCGCGGGCGATGGCCGAGCCGACCACGCCCGCGCCGACGACGGTCACGTCGTAGGGCTCGGACGGGAGTGGGCCCTTGCTGGTGAGGGTCATCTCGGCCGCCCCTCGGTGGTGACGGTCATGGCGTCGGCGCGGGCGCGCGGTCCAGGAGCGCGGCGACCGCCGAGCGGAAGCCTGCGAGGCGTTCGGCCGCCTGCCCGGCGTCGATCCGCGGCTCGTACACGGCGGCGGGCCGCCACCGCGGCACCACGTCGCGCACGCCGAGCCTCGGGTCCAGGCCCAGGCGCGCGACGGCGCCGACGCCGAGGGCGGTGACATCGGGCAACGCCGAGACCTCCACGGGCAGTTGGAGCAGATCCGCCTGGGTCTGCATCAGCAGGGCCGAGCGGGTCAGGCCGCCGTCGACGCGCAGGCTCGTCAGGGGCTCGCCCAGGTCGGCGGCCACGGCGTCGGCGAGCGAGACGACCTGGGCGGCGATGCCTTCGCACAGGGCGCGGACCAGGTGACCGGGGGTCGTGTCGAGGCCGAGCCCGGTGATCGAGCCGCGCAGATCGCCGCGCCACCAGGGCGCCGCGAGCCCGGCGAGTGCGGGTACGAAGGTGACGCCGCCCGCGTCGGGGACGGCCGCGCCCACCGGGTCGATGTCCTCGGCCCCGGCGATCACCCCGAGGTCGGTGAGCCAGCGGACGGCGGACGCTGCGGTGTAGACCTGCCCGTCCAGGCAGTAGCTGCTCTCCCCCGCGAGCCGCCAGGCGACGCAGCTGACCAGGCCGGAGTCGCCGCGGCGCGGGCGCGAGCCGGTCTGGGCGAGCAGGAAGGCCCCGGTGCCGTAGGTGCATTTGGCGGTGCCCGGCTCGGTGACGTCCTGGGCGAGCAGCGCGGCCTGCTGGTCGACGAGCAGTCCGGTCAGCGGGAGTTCGGGGCCGAAGGCCTTGGTGGTGCCGACCGGGCCCGCTGCGTCGACGACGCGCGGCAGCCGCTCGCCGCCGAGCCCGAAGACGTCCAGGGCCCGCGGCGACCAGGCGACGTCGTCCAGGCCGAGCAGCTGGGTGCGTCCTGCCGTCGCCGCGTCGGTGACGAACTCTCCGGTGAGCCGGTGCACGAGCCAGGCGTCGCTGGTGGTGACCACGCCGTCCCGGGTGAGATGACGGCGTATCCACGCCATCTTGGGCGCGGCGAAGTAGGGGTCGAGGGGAAGCCCCGTCAGCTCCCTCAACTCATCGGCGTACGGAGCGAGTTCCGTGCACAGTGGCTCCGCGCGCCGGTCCTGCCACACGATCGCGTCGGTCAGCGGCCGGCCGGACGCGGGGTCCCAGGCGAGCACCGTCTCACCCTGATTGGCGAGCCCGACGGCGGCGACCGGCTCCCCCGCCTCGTCCAGGGCGCGGCGTCCGGCGTCGACGACCGAGGCGAGCAGCGCGGCCGGATCGACCTCCACCCGGCCGCCTGGCAGATGGCGCGGGCGCACCGGCGCGGTGCCGGAGCCGATCACGCCGCGCTCCGGGCAGAGGACGAGCGCCTTGGTGCCGGACGTGCCCTGGTCGATGGCGAGGACGGCCTCGCCGCGCGGAGCGCTGCCATTCGTGATCACCGCGGAAGCCTGCTACAGCGGCCACGAGGGCGTCAAGGGTCCCTCTTCCGCCCCGATAGAGACGCAAATCGCCAACCGGCGCGCCGAGTTGAACACAATTCGATCCCAAAAGATCCATGAACCGCCATGGAAACGGAACATCCAGATCTACACTGACCGCCGAGCAACACCGTTGTGCCGCAGGCCAGTTCAAGCCATCCGTCCGTCCGCCATCCGCCCTCCTCCCCCACAGAGGATTCATGCCCATGCCGTCCGGCCGCCCCGTCTATCACCCGGCGGGCCACGACGAACAGTTGCGCGCCGTGCTCCAGGACCTCAAGGCGGGTCGCTGGGTGTCGACGCGGAACCTGCTCGACGCGACGCCCGACTGGGGTCTGTGGACGCAGCGCACGCAGATCCTGGCGGCCGCCGTCGCCGGTTCCGACGTGATCAGGGCCTGGCAGGAGGAGGAGCCGCTCAGCGAGGCGGCTGCCGTCCTGCACGCCAGGGTGCTCGTCGAGCGGACCCTGCGCGCCCACCGGGCCGGGCACCGCCACACCAACGATCTGTGGCGCGAGGCGGCCGCGGCGTGCGGCGCCATGGCGGACGCGTCCCCCGAGGATCCCGTGCCGTGGATCTGTCTGCTGGCCCTGGCCCAGCTCGACAAGGGGCAGCGGTGGGACGAGCACCGGGCGCCCGCCCCGGAGCCGATGCTGTTCCCCGGACCCTGGCATCTGCTCGCCGAGGCCGACAAGCGCGACCCCGGCAATCGCGAGGCCTACCACCGCATGCTGCAGTTCGCCTACGCGCGTCGACCCTCGGGGCCGCTGACCGAAGCGGTCAACTTCGCGCACTGGGCGGCCGGTTCGGCACCCGCCGGGTCCGCGCTGCACGTACTGCCCCTGTACGTACGGGTCGAGCGGTACCGCAAGGACGGCGGCAGCGAGCGCGCCCTCGACCTGCACTGGATCGGCGACGACGCGACCCGGTCCGCGCTGCGCGCCCTGCACCTGTGGTTCGAGCACACGCTGCCCGCGGCGACCTCGCTGCTCGACCTCAACCATCTGGCCCACGCGTTATGGGGCGCACACCAATTCCAGGACGCCGTACGGGTGTTCACGGTCCTCGACCCCTTCTACACCGTGGCGCCGTGGACGTACCGCACCCGGTCGCCCGGTGACGCGGAGGCGGCGGCCGAGGCGTTCGTCCAGGCACGCACCCGCTGTATGAGCGCCGTACAAGATCCGGGCTGAGGCGTCCGGGCCGCGCCGGGCCGCGCCGGGCCCATCGAAAGCAGCACCACCCGCTCTCTCCCCCCAGTCCCCGCTCCCCGACGGAGGTACATCCGTGTCCCGCACCACCTGGTCGTCGAGCCCAGCCGCGACCTCGACCCCGCTGCCAGACGAGGAACAGAGACTCAGAGAACTCGGCTACCAGCCGGTCCTGGCCCGCCGGATGGGCGGCTTCGGCAACTTCGCCATCAGCTTCTCCGTCATCTCCATCCTGTCCGGCTGCATGACCCTGTACGGGTTCGGCCTGGGCACCGGCGGCCCCGCCGTGATGCTGTGGGGCTGGGCGGGTGTCGGCCTCTTCGTGCTCTGCGTCGGCCTCGCGCTCGCCGAGGTCACCAGCGCCTATCCCACGTCCGGGGCCCTCTACTACATGGCCGACCGGCTCGGCGGCCGCCGCTGGGGCTGGTACACGGGCTGGCTCAATCTGCTCGGTCTGCTCGGCGCGATCGCGGGCATCGACTACGGCGCCGCGCTGTTCTCCGGGGCGTTCCTGAACCTGCAGTTCGGCTTCACGCCGACGCCGGAGAAGACCTTCCTGATCTTCCTCTGCATCCTGCTCCTGCACGCCGTCCTGAACCTGTTCAACGTACGTCTGGTGAGTCTGCTCAACTCCATCAGCGTGTGGTGGCACGTGGCCGGTGTCGCGGTGATCGTGGGCGTTCTCGCGATCGTGCCGGACCACCACCAGTCGCCGTCGTTCGTCTTCACCGAGTTCGTCAACGACACCGGGTGGGACAACCCGCTCTACGTCACGGCGATCGGCCTGCTCCTCGCGCAGTACACGTTCTCCGGGTACGACGCGTCCGCGCACCTGTCGGAGGAGACCTCCAACGCCTCGGTGTCCGCGGCCCGCGGCATCGTGCGCGCCATCTGGGCCTCGTGGATAGCCGGTTTCATCCTGCTGGCCGGGCTGACCTTCGCGATCCAGGACTATGCGGGCACGCAGGGCAGCGAGACCGGTGTACCGCCCGCGCAGATCATGATCGACGCGCTCGGCGAGTCCGGGGCGACCGCGCTGCTGCTCATCGTGATCGTGGCGCAGCTGTTCTGCGGCAACGCGGAGACTGCGGCGGCGAGCCGCATGGTGTTCGCGTTCAGCCGTGACAACGCGCTGCCGGGCTCCGCGGTGTGGCGCAAGGTCAGCTCCCGCACGCAGGTCCCGGTGCCCGCGGTGTGGCTTTCGGTGGGCCTGGCCGCGCTGATCGCGCTGCCGTCGCTCTACTCGGCGACCGCGTACACGGCGGTGACCGCCATCAACGTCATCGGCATCACGCCCGCCTACGCCATCCCCATCTTCCTGAAGCTGCGCGCGGGCGACCGCTTCCAGCCGGGCCCGTGGAACCTGGGCCGCTGGAGCAGGCCCATCGGCTGGATCGCGGTGCTGTGGGTGGCGTTCGTGACGGTCCTTTTCTGCCTGCCGCAGGTGTCACCGGTGACGGCCAAGTCCATGAACTACGCGTCGATCGCGCTGGCCGTGGTGCTGATCCTCGCCACGGTGTGGTGGTTCGTGGCGCGCCGCTCCTACAGCACGCCGTCGGCGTACGGATCGGAGCGGGAGCAGGCGGAGATCGCGGAGGACATCGTCTGAGCTGTCCTCTGGCCGCTACGGCCGGCGGTCGTTGAGGATGCGCTGGAAGAGCCGGTGGTCGCGCCAGGCGCCGTTGATGTGCAGATAGTCCGGCGCGACACCGAACTCCTCGAAGCCGCACTTGGCGAGGACGCGCTGCGACGGCACGTTGTCGAGGAGGGTGCCCGCCTCGACGCGGTGCAGGCGGAGTTCGGTGTCGGCGGACGCGCAGGCCTGCGTGACGGCGGCGGAGGCAAGACCGCGGCCGATGTGGTCGACGTCGATCCAGTAGCCGAGGATTCCGCTGCGGAAGGGGCCGAGGGAGATCGCGGAGAGGGTGACCGTGCCGACGATGTCCCCTTCGCGGTCGAGCACCCAGGGCGCCGCCCGCCCGGCCCGGCACTCCTCCAACTGGGCGCGGAGCCGGGTGGCCTGCGCCTGTGGGGTGAAGTAGCTCTCGGGCCGGGTCGGCTCCCACGGCTCCAGGTGGGCGCGGCTGCGCAGCCGGGCGCGGGCGAGACCGTCCGTGTCCTCCAGCGTGGCGGGGCGCATGACGACGTCAGGGGCGATGCGTACGGAGTCGCTGATCATGCGCCAAGCGTAGGGAGTGCGGAGGGGGTGCGGGCCGGTTGGTTCACCTTCCGCCCGCCACGCGCAGGATCGTGCCGGTCGCGTACGAGGCCTCGTCCGAAAGCAGCCAATGGACGGCCGCCGCGATCTCATCGGGCTGCCCCGAGCGGCCCAGAGGGATCCCTGCCGCGAGCTTCGCCGGGCGCTCGGGGTCGGCGTGGAACTCGGTCCAGATGACGCCGGGGGCGACGGCGTTCACGCGGATGCCGTGCCCGGCGACCTCCTTCGAGAGGCCGACCGTCATCGTGTCGACGGCGCCCTTGGCGGCGGCGTAGTGGATGTACTCGCCCGGGGCGCCGAGGGTCGCCGCGGCGGAGGAGATGTTCACGATGGCACCGCCGCCGGTGCGGGTCATGTCGCGGACCGCGCGCCGTGCGCAGAGCAGATAGCCGAGTACGTTCACTTCGAGTGCGCGGCGCATGGCGGCGGGCTCGGCCTCCGTGAGGGGGCCCACGGGGGCGCCGACGCCGGCGTTGTTCACCAGGCCGGTCACCGGGCCGAGTTCCGCGGCGGCGGTCTCGAAGAGGCGGTCGACGTCCGCCTCTTCGGCGGTGTCCATCTTGACGGTGACGCAGCGGGTGCCGGCCTCGCGGACGGTGGCGGCGACCTTCTCCGCCGCTTCGGCGTCGGAGTGATAACCAAGGGCGATGTGGTGGCCCTCGTGCGCGAGGCGGGCGCAGATGGCCGCGCCGATGCCGCGGCTGCCGCCGGTTACCACGGTGACGGGGGTGTGCGGCATGGGGTCCTCCACGGTTCTCGTGCTCTCGGGCTGAGCTGATCTTGGGTTGCGGTTTGATCGATCATTCCCCAACCCCCCCCCCCCCCCCAATAACGGCCCGGGGGGGGGGGTGTTTCGGGCGCGCCGGGTATACCCCTACTTGTTGGGGTTTTTGGTCGGGGTATGGGGCCGG
>NZ_JBHYIG010000005.1:15193-87459 GCF_042740015.1 Streptomyces sp. NPDC059037 | reverse complement strand
GCACAGCTTCTGTGCGGGCCCCAGTCACGTACGTACACGGGGAGAAAGCCTCAACGGCCCTGTGCCGCAAGCTCCTTGGCCGCCTCCGTGAGGTCCTTCGCCGTGTCGATCGCCCGCCAGTACGCGCCCTGCGGCAGCGGGAAGCCCGCCAGGCTCTTCTCGCGGGCCAGGCGCGGGAACGTGGTGCGCTCGTGGTCGCCGCGGTCGGGAAGGAGCGCGGTGAAGGAGGCGGAGAAGACGTACACGCCCGCGTTGATCAGATACGGGGACGGCGGGGACTCGATGAAGTCCGTGATGTGGCCGAACGCGTCCGTCTCGACGGCGCCCCACGGGATGCGGGGGCGGGCCAGGGCGAGGGTCGCGGTGGCGTCGCGCTCGGCGTGGAAGGCCGCCATGTCGCGCAGCGAGAAGCGGGTCCAGATGTCGCCGTTCGTCGCATACCAGGGGCGGTCCGCGTGCGGCAGGTGACGGGCGGCGTACTTGAGACCGCCGCCGCGGCCGAGGGGCTCCTTCTCGACCACCGTGGTGACGTTCAGCGGAAGGTCCGCCGACTCCAGCCACCCCTGGAGGACCTCGGCGAGATGCCCGCAGGAGACGACCGCGTCCGTGACGCCCTCCGCGGCCAGCCAGGACAGCTGATGGCCGATGATCGGGGTCCCTGTGCCGGGGATCTCGACCATCGGCTTTGGCCGGTCGTCGGTGTAAGGGCGGAGGCGCGAGCCCTGGCCTCCGGCCAGGACTACGGCCTGTGTGGGCCTGGGTGCGTGGGGGTCGCCGGTCATGCCGGAAACCCTACGTGGCGCCCCCGTCAGCCGTTCTGGTGGGCGGCGACGCCCATCGCGTAGGACGTGTCGCAGACCGGGCGCGCGTACGACTGGGCGCGCGTCGGGCCGTACGCCCGGACGGCCGCACGGCCGAGGGCGCGGGCGATGGAGGCGCAGTGCCGGGCGAGCGACGGGTGGCGGTCCACTTCCTTCTGGAGGTGGGTGAGTGCGACGCCCGGGTTCTTCTCCTGGAGCTCCAGGAGAAGCCGGTCGCGCAGGACGTCCTGCGGAGCGCGGGACTTGGCCGGTACGGAGAGATCACCGGCGGACGCGGTGAGCATCGAGTCCGACGAGTTGCCCGACCAGTTGACGCTGGTGACCGCGAGGGTGCCGGAGAGCACCAGCATCACGGGCAGGACGAGGGCGAGGGTGCGGCCGATGTGGCGCGCGGGGCCTCGGTGGGCTCGGCGCGGCTTCTGGGTGTGGTTGGCGGAGTGCGTCACGCGAGTGAGCGTAGCGGTCGGTGATGATTTGGCGACATTTAGTCACTCGGTCGAGCGACGGGAATTGAGGTTTCTCTGGAGCGCTGTTGACGTGCGGTGGGTGAAATGGCCGGTCTGCCGGGGTATTTGTCGACAACGCTGGCCAAAGCTGAGGGCCCCGCACCGCCGGGCAGGCGAAGTGCGGGGCCCTCAAGGCCCGGTCGGGCCGGGTCAGTCGGTGAGGCGCTCGCCCGTCGACGTCGAGAACACGTGGATCTCACCCGGACGCGGGACGACGTGCAACTGCGCGCCCTTCTCCGGGACCTGACGGCCGTTCACCCGGACCACGAGGTCCTTGTGCTCGCCGCCGACCTCGGCGGAGCCGTAGACGTAACCGTCGGCGCCGAGCTCCTCGACGACGTTCACGGAGACGGCCAGACCCGCCGGGGCGTCCTCGGCCTCCTTGCTGAGCGTCTTCGCGGCGGAGCCGTTCTGCTCGACGATGTCGAAGTGCTCCGGACGGACGCCGACCGTGACGGTGCGGTCGCCCTTGTCGGCCGCGGCGGACAGCGCCTCGCGGTTCACCGGGACCACCGAGTTGCCGAACTTCACGCCGCCGTCGGTGATCGGGACCTCGACCAGGTTCATGGCCGGGGAGCCGATGAAGCCGGCGACGAAGAGGTTGGCCGGGCGGTCGTACATGTTGCGGGGCGAGTCGACCTGCTGGAGGAGCCCGTCCTTGAGCACGGCCACGCGGTCGCCCATGGTCATGGCCTCGACCTGGTCGTGGGTGACGTACACCGTGGTGATGCCGAGGCGGCGCTGCAGCGACGCGATCTGCGTACGGGTCGAGACGCGGAGCTTGGCGTCGAGGTTCGACAGCGGCTCGTCCATGAGGAAGACCTGCGGCTCACGGACGATCGCGCGGCCCATCGCCACACGCTGGCGCTGACCGCCGGAGAGCGCCTTGGGCTTGCGGCCCAGGTACTCGGTGAGGTCGAGGATCTTCGCCGCGTCCTCGACCTTCTGGCGGATCTCGGCCTTGTTGACGCCGGCGATCTTCAGGGCGAAGCCCATGTTGTCGGCGACGGTCATGTGCGGGTACAGCGCGTAGTTCTGGAACACCATGGCGATGTCCCGGTCCTTCGGCGGCAGATGCGTGACGTCGCGGTCACCGATGCGGATCGCACCCTGGTTCACGTCCTCCAGGCCCGCGAGCATGCGCAGGGAGGTGGACTTTCCGCAGCCGGACGGGCCGACGAGTACGAGGAATTCGCCGTCCTCGATCTCGATTTCGAGACCGTCCACAGCGGGCTTTTCGGAACCCGGGTAGATGCGGGTCGCCTTGTCGAACGTAACAGTGGCCATGGTGAGGGCCCCCTTCACCGGCAGGAACGTGCCGGACGATCCGAGTAGAGGGAGTGGTGTAGTCCACCTGAGTGAACTGTTCGGACGGTACCCCGGCGGCCCTCGGTCTGTCAGTAGTCGTGGGCCTGCGACCTTCGAGGAAATTTTCGAGGGGCGCATGGGCGGTGTTGGTTACACTGCTCGGGCACGTCAGTGCATGCCTCCTTAGCTCAGATGGCCAGAGCAACGCACTTGTAATGCGTAGGTCGTCGGTTCGAATCCGACAGGGGGCTCTTGCTTTTTCCTAGTGCCGCCCCGAAAGCCGGTCCGCGACCCGGGCCAGGCGCGGTGCCTGGGCGGTCGGGGTCGTCAGTTCGTGGCGGTCGGCGTTGCGGTACGTCGCGTACATGCCCTGGACGCCGATCCAGCGGAAGGGCTCCGGCTCCCACTTGCGGACCTTGTGGTTGACCCAGGGGAGCGTCGTCAGGTCCGTGGTGCCTGCCTGGCCCGAGTCCTGCTGGACCAGGTCGCGCAGGGTGCGGGCTGCCAGGTTGGCGGTGGCGACGCCCGAGCCGACGTAGCCGCCCGCCCAGCCGAGGCCCGTCGCGCGGTCCAGGGTGACCGTGGCGCACCAGTCGCGGGGGACGCCGAGCACGCCGGACCAGGCGTGGGCGATCCCTACCCCGGCCAGCTGGGGGAAGAAGCGGGTCAGGATTTCGTGGAGGGCTTCGATCGTCGCGGGCTGGGTGCGGCCGTCGTTGTCCGTCTTTGAGCCGTAGCGGTACGGGACGCCGCGGCCGCCGAGTGCGATGCGGCCGTCTGCGGTGCGCTGGGCGTACATGTACGCGTGCGCCATGTCGCCGAGCGTCTCGCGGCCCTCCCAGCCGATGGACTCCCATTGGGAGGGGGAGAGGGGTTCTGTCGCGATCATCGAGGAGTTCATGGGGAGCCAGGTGCGGCGCTGGCCCTTCAAGGACGCCGTGAAGCCCTCCGTGCAGCGCAGGATGTAGGGGGCGCGGACCGTGCCGTACGGGGTGATCGCGTGCTTCGGCTTGATCTCTGTGACGGGCGTCGATTCGTGGATCGTCACGCCGAGGGCCTCGACGGCCGCCGCCAGGCCCTTCACCAGCTTCACCGGGTGCAGGCGTGCGCCGTGCGGGGTCCAGGTCGAGCCGACGGCGCCCGCGACGCGGATCCGGTCGGCCGTCTCCCGGGCGCCGTGCAGGGTGCGGTCCTTCTCGCCGTACGAGAGTTCCGTGGCGTGGAAGGCCTTCAGGCGTGCCAACTGGGCCGGGGTGTACGCCACTTCGAGTACGCCGCCGTGGTGGATGTCCGCCTCGATGCCCTCTGCCTCGGCCGTCTCGATCACCTCGGTGACCGTCTCGTTCATCGCCTCCTGGAGGCGGACCGCGGCCTCCTTGCCGTGCAGCCTGGCGTAGCGGTCGCGGCCCGCGATGCCGTTGTAGAGCCAGCCGCCGTTGCGGCCCGATGCGCCGTAGCCGCAGAACTTCTGCTCCAGGACGGTGATGCGGAGGAAGGGGGCGGCCTTCTTCAGGTAGTACGCGGTCCACAGGCCCGTGTAGCCGCCGCCGACTATGCAGACGTCGGCACTCTCGTCGCCCGGAAGGGGTTCACGGGGGGCCGGGGTGCCGTGGTCCGCATACCAGTACGAGATGCCGCCGTTGATCGTGCTGCTCATGTGCCGGACGTTACTGCGCTGGTGGGGGCTTTGGGGAGGGGGTCGGGGGGAGGGGTTCCGATACGTTGATCCGGCACGTGGCGGAGCGTCATGTGCGTCATGTGTCGAGATCCTGGAGGACTGTTCAGATGGCCGTACGCAAGGCCGGGCGCATCGCCGCCGCGGTGGCCGCCACCGCACTCGTCGCCCTGGGCGCAGCCGCCTGCGGCCCCGAGGACATCACGGGCGGCGGAAGCAGTGTCGAGGAGTCGGCCCCGGCATCGGACTCCTCCGGAGGCGGCGGCTCCGACGCGAAGGCGCCATCGGCGGACACCGCGGCGCTCGCGGACGTGCCCGCGTCGGTGAAGGGCGGTGTCATCACGGTCGGCGACCCCAAGGCCGGGCACACCGTCAAGCTGTACGAGGACGCGCGCTGCCCGATCTGCAAGAAGTTCGAGGACACCGGCGCGCAGGCCCTGGTGAAGCCGCTGGCCGAGGGCAAGGTCAAGGTCGAGTACACGCTCGCCTCGTTCCTCGACAAGAACCTCGGCGGGCATGGCTCGGTGAACGCGGCGAACGCGCTGCGGGCGTCGGTCGACGCGGGCAAGTTCCCGCAGTTCCACGCCGCGGTCTTCGCCAACCAGCCGGAGAGCGAGACCGAGGACGCCTACACGCCCGAGTTCCTGCTGAAGATCGCCGACAAGGTGGACGGCCTGCGGGGTCCGGCCTTCGACAAGGCCGTGAAGAACGTGACGTACAAGAAGTGGGTCGGTGAGGCCATGCAGTCCTTCACCGACGACGGCATGACGGGCACGCCGTCCGTCTTCATCGACGGCGAGAAGCCGGACAACAACGCGCTGTTCGACAAGGCGGCGTTCGCCAAGGAGCTCAAGGCGTCCGGGATCTCCTGACCGCCGGTGTGCGGCCGTCGCCCGGGAAATCCCGGTGCGGCGGCCGGCCGTGCGTCGGTAGCGTCGCGGGCGTGATGGACATTCGCATTCCGGACGGTCTTGTCGAGTCGCAGCACATGTACGCCGGTGAGGCGGGCCGCGCCTTCATCGCGGGGCTGCCCGCGCGCGTGACGGAGTTCGTCGAGCGGTGGGACCTGACCGTCGACGGGCCGTCGATGCACGGCATGGCCGCCCTCGTCCTGCCCGTGGTGCGGGCCGACGGGACGCCGGCCGCGGTGAAGTTCCAGGTGCTCGACGAAGAGACCGAGGGGGAGCCCGTCGGTCTTCGGGTGTGGGGCGGTGACGGGGCCGTGCGGCTCCTCGATCACGACGCGGGCACCGGCACCATGCTGCTCGAACGGCTCGACTCCGCGCGGATGTTGTCGACCATGGCCGACACCCGCAAGGCGGTCCTCGTCATCGCCGAGCTGCTCGCCCGGCTCACGTCGGTGGCCGCGCCCGAGGGGATGCGGCGGCTCGGCGACATCGCCGCGGAGATGGTCGACGACCTGCCGGGCGCCCTGAAGGAGATCGGCGACCCCGCCGAGCGGGCGGTCGTCGAGCGGTGCGGGGGAGCGGTGCGTGAGGTCATGGGGGAGCCCGGCGACCGGCTGCTGCACTGGGACCTGCACTTCGAGAACGTACTGGCGAGCGACCGTGAGCCCTGGCTCGCCATCGACCCGAAGCCGCTTGCCGGTGACCCCGGCTTCGACCTCTGGCCCGCCATCAACAACCGTTTCGATGCTGATGACGTGCTGTGGCGGTTCGACGCCATGACCGAGGTGCTCGGGCTCGACCGGGAGCGGGCCCGCGCCTGGACGCTGGGGCGGGTGCTGCAGAACGCGCTGTGGGAGATCGAGGACGGCCGGCCGGTGGACGAGGACGACCTGGAGGTCGCGCGACTGCTCCTTGGACGGTGACGACTCGGCGGCGCCGGGTCGACGTACCCTGCGGCCATGATTCGTACCGCCACACCCGCAGACGTCCCCTTGATCCACGCCATGGTCCGTGACCTCGCCGAGTACGAGAAGGCGCTCGACGAGGCCAGGGCGACCGAGGAGCAGTTGCGCGAGGCGCTCTTCGGGGAGCGGCCCGCCGCGTTCGCGCACATCGCGCAGGACGACGCGTCCGGTGAGGCCGTCGGCTTCTCGCTGTGGTTCCTGAACTTCTCCACCTGGCGCGGAGTGCACGGCATCTACCTGGAGGACCTGTACGTACGGCCCGAGGCGCGCGGCGGCGGTCACGGCAAGGCGCTGCTTGCCGAGCTGGCGCGGATCTGTGTGCAGCGGGGCTATGAGCGTCTCGAATGGTCCGTGCTCGACTGGAACGAGCCGTCGATCAACTTCTACAAGTCGCTCGGCGCGCTGCCGCAGGACGAGTGGACGGTCTATCGGCTGACTGACGGGGCGTTGGCGGAGTTGGGCTCCGGTCGGTAAAGGGGTCTCTCAGGGGATCAGTACGACCTTGCCCGTCGTGCCGCGGCTTTCCAGGGCGCGGTGCGCGGCCGCGGCCTGCGACAGGGGGAAGCGCTGGACGGCGGGCGTGAAGTGGCCCCGCGTCGCCTCGGTCAGCGCGGCCAGCTCCAGGGTGCGGACGGGGTTGTCGCCGCCGGCCTTCTGCATCATCGCCGGGCCGAGGACGTTGACCTGGGTGATGCCGCGGTCGGCGAGCTCCTCTTCGGTGAACGTCAGGGGTTCGCCGTCGTGCAGGCCCTCGCCGGACCAGCCGAAGACGATGTGGGTGCCGCCGGGGGCCAGGAGGTCCACGGCGGCGCGGCCCGCGGCGCCGCCGACCCCGTCGAAGACGACGGTGGCACCGGGGGTGTCGAGGCTCTTCAGGTACGTACGCACCTCGTCCGGCCACGCCGGGTTCTTGTAGTCCACCGCCAGGTCCGCGCCGTTCGCCCCGACCCGGGCCGTCTTCTCCGGGCCGCCCGCGAGGCCGACGACGGTGGCGCCCCGGTGCTTGGCGTACTGGACGAGGAGCGTGCCGATGCCGCCTGCCGCGGCCGGGATGACGGCCACGGAGCCGGGGGCCAGGTCGGCGAACTGCAGGATGCCCATCGTCGTACGGCCCGTGCCGATCAGGGCGACGGCCGCCGCGTCGTCGATGCCCTGCGGGATCTCGTGCAGGCGGGCGGCCTCCGTGACGGTCAGTTCGGCGTAGCCGCCGGGGGCGAAGCCGATGTGGGCGACCACGCGCTTGCCGAGCCAGGCGGGGTCGACTCCCTCGCCGACGGATTCGACCGTGCCCGCCACCTCGCGGCCGGGGACCGTGGGCAGCGGCGGCAGTTCGGGGAGCGGGCCCTGGAAGCCGGCCCGGATCGCGGTGTCCAGGAGGTGCACGCCGGCCGCCGTGACGGCGATGCGGACCTGGCCGGGGGCCGGTGCCGGGTCCGCCGTCTCCTCGTACGTGAGATTCTCGGCCGGGCCGAAGGTGTGCAGGCGGATGGCGCGCATGGTGGGCTCCCGTGGGTGGTGGCCGTCTTTGGTGCCGCCACTCTCGTACCTCAAGCGGACTTGAGGTCAAGCCTCGCGGGGGCGAGCGCGAGCGTCACCGCCTCCAGCGCGCTGTTGAAGGACACCTCGGAGAGCAGTCCGGGCGCCGCCACCTGGTCGCCCGCCAGGTAGACGCCGTCGCCGCGGTCGATCGCCGGACGGTCGCGCCAGGTGGTGCCCGGCAGGTCCACCGCGCCGGTGCGGCCGGCGGCCAGGGCGTCGCGGCGCCAGACGAGGCGGTCGCGCCAGTGCGGGAAACCCAGGTCCATGAGGTGGTCGAGGCGGGCCGATCCTTCCGCCTTGGACTCCTCGGGGGAGAGCGGGATCTGGGCCTGGACGAGCTCCTGGCCCGCGGGGGCCAGGCTCCGGTCCTGGGTGGTGAACCGCTCGACCCAGCCGGTCCCGTCCAGGTCGGAGATCGCGAAGGGGTCGCCCTTGCGGGAGCGCAGGGCGAGATCGACGAGGGTGGTGCGGGCGCTGGTCCACTGCAGGGATTCGTCGCGCAGGAGGTGGCGGGCTGCGGGGAGCGCGGTGGCGACGACGACGGGCCCTTCGGCGGTCAGGGCGCCGGGGTCGTCGACGCGGGACAGCGTCTCCACGCGTACGCCCAGGTTCCAGGCGAGGGCCGCCATGCGGTCGATGACCGAGCCCCAGCCGCCGCGCGGGTAGTGGGCCTCCGGGGGCAGTTTGGTGGCGCGGCGCAGGCGCTCGTGCACGAACCTGGCGGAGAGCGAGCCGGGGTCGTGGTGGAACGTCGCCACGGCGATGTAGTGCGCGGCGGCGCGGGCGCCCTCCTCGCCGACCTCGCCGGTGGCCCACGTCATGAAGTCGGCGTCCACGGGAGCCTGTTCGGCCTTGCGGCGCAGCAGCCGCAGCATCGCGAGGGGCGGGGTGCGGCGGAGCCTGCCCTGGTGGTGGAGGCGGAGCCGGCTGCCTTCCAGCGGCGGGAGCGGGGCGAGCGGGCCGATGAGGTCGCGCTGCTTGAGCCAGGCCCAGTGCGGGCCGCCGTTGTAGAGGGCGTGCGGGCCTTCGTTCGTGCGGTACGGGCCTTCGGCGGTGCGGGCGCGGCCGCCGAGGGTGTGGTGGGACTCGTGCAGGGTCACCTTGGCGCCGGCTTCGGCGGCGGTGATGGCCGCGGTGAGGCCGGCGAAGCCGCCGCCGATGACGGTGAGGCGGGTGTTCCGCGAGTTCCGTGTGGTCCGCATGGGGTGGGCTCCTGTCGCGGTGGGGTGCGGTGGGGTCCGTCGTGGGCCTTCTCCGGTACGACGGCCGAGGGGGCGCCGGATGTGACATCGGGGTGCCTTGTCAGTGGTGGAGTGCACGATGGGGGGATGGGACGACAGGGTGCGGCAGTGGTGAAGAAGGCTCGGCGGCCCGAGGTGCGGTTGCCCGCGCTCCGGGCGTTCGAGGAGGGCGAGTTGTCGCCCGACGGGGATTACGACGGGGTGGAGTTCCGGGACCTCGACTTCGACGGGCAGGACGGCGGCGGAGCGCTGTTCCTCGACTGCGCGGTGACGGGGTGCTCGGTGACCGAGACGCGGCTGAGCAGGGCCCGCTTCGTGGACTCCGTGCTGACGGAGTTGCAGGGGGTCGGTACGGAGCTGGCCGAGGCGTCGCTGCGGGACGTCGAGGTGGTGGACGCGCGTCTCGGCGGGGTTCAGCTGCACGGGAGTGTGCTGGAGCGGGTCGTCGTGCGGGGCGGCAAGATCGACTATTTGAACCTGCGGAAGGCGCGGTTGAAGGACGTCGTGTTCGAGGGGTGCGTGCTGGTGGAGCCGGACTTCGGGCAGGCGGCTCTTGAGCGCGTCGAGTTCGTGGACTGCGCCCTGAAGGGGGCGGACTTCAGCGGCGTACGCATGAAGGACGTCGACCTGCGCTCGGCGGCGGAGCTGGACATCCTGCGGGGGATCGACTGCCTGGCGGGGGCGGTGATCAGCACGGCCCAACTGCTTGACCTGGCCCCGGCGTTCGCGGCGCAGGTGGGGGTGCGGGTGGAGTAGCTACGCCGGAGGCACGCGGGGGTAGCGGGACTGGAGGGTCCAGATCACCGGGTTGTCGGCCAGGGAGTCGTGGAGGTCGGAGAGGTCCGCCAGGAGGTCCTGGAGGAAGTCACGGGCCTCGCGGCGCAGCTCCGTGTGGGAGAAGTTCAGCGGGGGCTCGTCCGCGTCCATCCAGTCCGCCTCGATGTCCACCCAGCCGAAGCGGCGGGTGAAGAGCATGCGGTCACTGGACTCCGTGAAGTCCAGTTCCGCGTACTGAGGGCGGGAGGCGCGGCTGCCCCGCGGATCCTGGTCCAGCGTCTCGACGATGTCGCACAGCGCCCACGCGAAGTCGAGCACGGGCACCCATCCCCAGGCTGTGGACAGCTCCCGGTCGGCCTTGGTGTCCGCCAGGTACACGTCCCCGCAGAACAGGTCATGGCGCAGGGTGCGGACGTCCGCGCGGCTGTAGTCCAGCTGCGGGGGGTCCGGGAAGCGGCGGGAGAGCGCGTAGCCGATGTCGAGCACGGGGTCGATGGTGTCACGGCCGGGCGGCGGCTCGGTCCGCGGCGGTCAGCTCTGCCGTGGTCAGGGCAGGGCAAGGCGGAGCTGAGGGCAGGGCAAGGCGGAGCTGAGGGCAGGGCAAGGCGGAGCTGAGGGCAGGGCAAGGCGGAGCTCAGGGCAGGGCAGGGCGGCGCTCGGGTCAGGGCAGCAGCCGCTGCTCCTTGGCCACCGCCACCGCGCCCGCCCGCGTATCGACGCCGAGCTTGTCGTAGATCCGGCCCAGATGCGTCTTCACGGTGGCCTCGCTGATGAACAGGGCGCGGGCGATCTCCCGGTTGCCCAGGCCCTGGGACAGCTGGCCGAGGATGTCGCGTTCGCGGTCGGTGAGGGAGGGCTGCGGGGCGCGCATCCGGGCCATGACCCGGGAGGCGACCGGGGGCGAGAGCGCGGTGCGGCCCTGCGACGCGGCATGGATCGCGGAGAAGAGCTCCTCGGGGCGCTCCGCCTTGAGGAGATAGCCCGTCGCGCCCGCCTCGATCGCCCGCGTGATGTCCGCGTCCGTGTCGTACGTCGTCAGGACCAGGACGTGGGGCGGGGTGCCGGACGACGAAGCGATGCGGCGCGTCGCCTCCACGCCGTCGATGCCCTCGCCCAGCTGCAGGTCCATCAGGACCACGTCCGGCGTCAGCTTCGCGGCCAGGGCCACCGCCTCCTCGCCCGTGCCCGCCTCGCCGACCACCTCGATGTCCGGCGCGCTGCCGAGCAGGGCGAGCAGACCCGCGCGTACGACGACGTGGTCGTCGCAGACCAGGAGGCGGACGGGAGGTGCGGTCGTCATGGGGTCTCCAACGTCATGGGGTCTCCCACGTGATGAGGTCTGCGGTCACGAGGTTTCCGGTCACGAGGTCTCCAAGGGCGGTTCGAGCGGGATCGACACGGAAAGGACCGTGCCCTCGCCCGGTGCCGACTCGATCGTCAGTGTGCCGCCGAGCTGGCCGGCCCGCGCGCGGATCGCGGGAAGGCCGTGGCCCCGTACGCCGGTGCGTCTGTCCTGTTCGACGGACGGTGTGAAGCCCCTGCCGTCGTCCGCGACGTCCAGGACCACCTGGTCGTCGAGGAGCGTCAGGGTCAGCGCCGCCGTGGTCGCCTCGGCGTGCTCGCGTACGTTGGCCAGCGCGCCCTGCGCGATGCGGAGCAGCGCCGAGCCGACCCGGTCCGGCAGCGGCACCGGGGTGCCCTCCGCGTGGAAGCGCACCGTCAGGCCCGCGTCCGACTCCCGTTCCGCCAGCGCCCGCAGTGCCTGGGTCACACCGCCGCCGTCCGCGAGGTCGGCGGGCGCCAGGTCGTGCACGAAGCGGCGGGCCTCGGCGAGGCCGCGTTCGGTGATCGACTCGGCGGTACGGACGTGGGTGCGGGCCTTCGCCGGGTCCGCGTCCCAGACCCGGTCGGCGGCCTGGAGCAGCATCTGCTGGCTGGACAGGCCCTGCGCGAGGGTGTCGTGGATCTCCATGGAGAGCCGCTGGCGTTCGGCGAGGGTGCCCTCGCGGCGCTCGGTGGCGGCCAGTTCGCGGCGGGTGCGGATGAGGTCGTCGATGAGCTCGCGCTGGCGGGCCGCCTGGCGCTGCATGTACAGGAAGACGGCGCTGGCCACCGCGGCCCATGCGGGCGGCGCGAACAGCAGGTTCGGGTCGAAGTGGCCCGCGAGTTCGAGCTGCGCGGTGACCACGAAGGCGGTCAGTACGGCCACCAGGAGCAGGGCGGCGCGCGGCGGCAGCGTACGAAGGCCGGTGTAGAACAGCGGCACCGCGCACCACGCGAAGCTCGGCGCGAGGATGACGAGCACGCCCCAGGCCGCCACGACGAGGGTCAGCCAGGCGAGGCGGTGCGGGGTGGGGCGGGTGCCGAGCGAGGGGCCGAGTACGTAGAGCAGCGCGAGGGAGACGGAGAGCGCGATGATCCATGGGGTGCGGGGCTCGCCGGGGTGACGGAGCAGGAAGCGGGCCAGGGAGGCGGCGAGCAGCAGGAAGAAGGCCGTGTGCATGACGGCTGCGAGCCAGCGTGCGTCGGGGTCGGGGTACCCCGTGCCGGGGTGGGCGTACCCCGTGTCAAGGTGCGCGTACCCGTCGCCGGGGGCGCCTTGTTTATCGGCGCCCCGTAGTGGGGGCTGTGCCCACCCGTTCCGCCCTGCGGAACGCCTGCCCACAGCAGGACCGGCAGGACCGGCAGGACCGGCGGGACCGGCGGGATCGGCAGGACCGGCGGGAGCGGTGGGAGCGGCGGGATCGGGCTCGCCGTTTTGGTTCACCCATTTATTGTGGCCCGGGGTGGGGCGGCACGGGTCAGCCGATCGGTTGACCCAGGGGTCAGCCGGTACGCCGACGAGGTCGGCCGGGGCGCGGCCGGAAGATCGACGCATGACCAAGAACCCCAGCCACAAGCGCTCGAAGCGCACCCGCATCGTCACCGGCGCCCTCGCGATCGCCGCCCTCGGGGCCGGCACCTTCGGCGCCGTTTCCGCGACCGCCGGGACCCCGGACGCCGCGTCCAAGGCCCCCGTCGTCGCCGACGCGAGCAACGGCAACCTCCAGCAGTCCACGCACCTCACCGTGGCCGCGGCGACCAAGGCCGCGCAGGCGAGCCTGGACGCCGCGAAGAAGGAGAACCAGCGGGTCACGGTGGCCGTCGTGGACCGCAACGGCAACACCATCGTGACCCTGCGCGGCGACGGCGCGGGCCCGCAGTCCTACGAGTCCGCCGAGAAGAAGGCGTACACAGCCGTCTCCTGGAACGCGCCGACCTCCGAGCTGACCAAGCGCCTGGAGCAGGCCCCGAACCTGAAGGACATCCCCGGCACGCTGTTCCTGGCGGGCGGCGCCCCGGTCACCGCCAAGGGTGCCCCGATCGCGGGCATCGGCGTCGCGGGCGCTCCCTCCGGCGACCTGGACGAGAAGTTCGCCCAGGCCGGTGTCGCGGCGCTGAACGGCTGACGTCGGCCTCTAGGGCGTCCGGAGCGCCCGGACGGTGCGGGACGCCTGGGCGGCGACGCCGGGGATGCCGGCCGTGATGAACGAGCCGCCGCCTGCCAGGTCGCCGACCACGTGCACGCGCGGGTCGGCGGGGGAAAGACCGCCGGACGGGTGGAGCGTGGCCAGGCCGGCGGCCACCAGGGACTCGACCAGGGGGCGGGCCGCGGCCGGGACCGCCTGCGGCGGCGGGTTGACGGCGTTGACGACGTACTCGGCGGCGTCGACGGCGGACTCCGCGGTGCGTTCGCAGTTGTCCCGCGTACGCACCCGGAACCGCCCCTCCACCGGCTCGATCGCGTGGATGCCGCGCGTGACCGTCAGCTGTCCGGAATCCAGGAGCCGCAGCAGGACGGTCGCGTTCACCGGAACCATGGGCGAGGCCAGTCCGGCGGCCGTGCGCAGGTGGCGCCGCAGCCACGCACGGTCGGACTCGGGCAGCAGCCGCCACGCGTACGGGCCGACGGTGTGCGCCGCCTCCTGCAGCACGCGCCGGCCGATCCGGGGATCACCGACGGCGGCGAGCTGCCGCCGGAGCCGCTGGACCGGGTCGTCGGACGTAGTGCCGACGAGCTCGGCCGCGAGCTCGTCGAAGTCCTCGCCCGCGTCCGCGAGTTCGGCGCGCAGCAGCCCGACGAGGTCGTCGAGCGTGACCTCTCCCCGTGCCCGGTGCAGTTCCGCGACCCGTTCGGCGGTCAGGTGCCGCGGGCGCCGGTCGTCGGGGCGCTGCCATACGTACGGCAGCACTGCGCTGCGCGAGAGCAGCGTGATCCGCCCCGTGTGGCCGCGCGCGGCGAGCGACACGACGACGTCCACGGCGGTCAGGCCGCTGCCGATGACCGCCACATCGCCTCCGGCCGGTACGCGGTCGAGGGTGTCGGCCAGCGGATAGGGATCGGCAGTGAAGCCCGGGTTGCCGGTGAGCCCGTACAGATCCGGGGGTGTTCCTGCGCCGACGCACAGCACTGTGTGAGTGGCCTCGTACTGCTCCCGCACGTCGTCCGTGCGCAGTGCCAGACGGGCCCCGGAGCGGACCACCTCCGTCACGCGGGCGGCCACGACGCGTACGTGCCAACCCCGTTCGCCCAGGGCCGCCATGGCCTTCTCGGCGGTGTGCGCCAGATACTCGCCGTAGAGCGCGCGCGGGACGAGCGGCCGGCCAAGGAGTCCGTCGACGTGGTCGGCGCCGCGCTCTCCCAGCCAGGCCGCGTAGTGGCCGAGGTCGCCGTTGCGGATCGACATGATGGCGGGCGGCGCGTTCACGAGGACCGAGTCCAGGTCCGGGCCGTACGGCCGCCCCCGCCACAGCCGCGGCGACGGCTCGAAGACCGTGATCGTGCCGGTCCCGTCCCCGGCGGAGGCCTCGCCTTCCGTGGTGGCCAGTGCGTCGAGCAGGCCGACCGCGGCCGCGCCCCCTCCGACGATCGCTATGTCCATGATTTCCCTCTCCGGTGCCGTGCGGCTCGTGCCGTCCGGTCGTGTGCCATCGACCCTCGCCGACTCCGCCGCGGAGCCCCATCCCCCGCGTACGGGCGATCGGCTCGGCACGACCCCCTCAGATGAGGGGTTGGTGCCGTGCGGCGGACCGGGCAGGCTGGGCGGCGGAGGGGATGCGCATGACCGACGCACGCGGCCCGGTGCAATCGGCCGCCGAACGGGCAGCCGACGCACGCGAGTTGTTCAGCCTGGCCTCGGCCGCGCTGCGGCGCCTCGTGCCGTTCCAGGCCGCCGTGTGGACGGCTGCCGACCCGGAGACCGGCCTGATCACGGCGCCGATGCTGGTGGAGAACCTCGGCAACGGCGAGGGCTGTCACGCGTACTGGGAGAGCGAGCTTCTTGAGGAGAACGTCCTGCCGTTCCGCGAGCTGGCCCGCGCGCCCGTACCGGCCGCCGGGCTGCGCGCGGCCACCGGCGGCCTGCCCGCCCGCAGCGCCCGCTTCCGGCGCCTGCTCCTCGGCAGCGGCGTGCACGACGAGCTGCGCGGCGTCCTGCGGATCGGCGACCGGCCCTGGGGGCTGGTGAGCCTGTTCCGCACCGCGGACGCGTCGCCCACCGCGGACGCGTCGCCCACCTCCGACGTGTCCCGCACCTTCGACGTGTCCCGCACCTTCGACGCGTCGCCCACCTTCGACGTGTCCCGCACCTTCGACGCGTCGCCCACCTTCGACGTGTCCCGCACCTTCGACGCGTCGCCCACCTTCGACGCGTCCCGCACCTTCGACGCGTCGCCCACCTTCGACGCGTCCCGCACCCCCGACGTGTCCCGCACCTTCGACGCATCCCGCACCCCCGACGCCTTCCGCCCGGACGAGATCGCCCTGCTCGCCGACCTGTCCCGCCCCCTGGCCGCGCGGCTGCGTGAGTTCGCGAGGCCGCCCGAATCGGCGCCCCGCACCGAGTCGCCCGCTCCCGGGCTGATCCTCTTCGACGAGTCCGGCGAAGCCATGTCGGTCAACGACGAGGCCCGGCAGCACCTCGCGCTGCTGCCGAAGGGCCCGTCCTTCCCCTCACCGCTGGGCCTGAAGCTGCCGATCTGGGTGATCGGCACGGCCCTCCAGGCGCGGGCCGTCGCCGACGGCCGCGACCACGGCAACGCCCGCGTCCGCATCCGCACCACCGAAGGCCGCTGGCTGGTCTGCCACGCCTCCCGCCTCACCGGACCCGGCGGCAGGACCGCCCCGGTGGCCCTCGTCATCGAGCCCGCGACACCCGCGGACCTGGCGGTCCTGATCGCCGACGCGTACGGCCTGACCTCGCGGGAGCTGCAGATCACCCAGCTCGTCGCGCGCGGGATGACCACCGCCGAGATCGCCGGCACGCTGTTCATCTCCCCGCACACGGTCCGCGACCACCTCAAGACCGTGTTCACCAAGGCCCGCGTCTCCAGCCGGGGCGAGCTGGTCGCCCGTCTGTTCACCGAGCACTACTGGCCCGCCCTGCCGGGAAGCGTCCGCCAGTGAGGACCGCCCTGCGGCCGCCGAACATATGCCGCATAAGATCGCATCCGTGCACCCACGATCCACGGCGCCCCGCGGCACGACCACCGCCGCACTGGCCGCCTTCACCGCTCTCGCCCTCACCGCATGCAGCGGCTCCGGAGTGCACGGCACGCCCGGGGCCGACGGTGTGCGCGACCCGTACTTCCCGAAGCTGGGCAACGGCGGTTACGACGTCGCGCACTACGGCCTGACCATCGGCTACGACCCCGAATCGCGCCATCTCACCGGCGAGGCCGAGATCACGGCACGTGCCACGCAGGACCTCAGCGCCTTCAACCTCGACCTCAAGGGTCTGGACGTACAGACGGTGGTCGTCGAGGGGAAGAAGGCCAACTTCCACCGCGACGGGCAGGAGCTGACGGTCCGTCCGCCCGATGACCTCGACAAGGGCGAGACGTTCCGCACCACCGTCCGCTACTCCGGCACCCCGGAGACCATCACCGACCCGGACGAGTCCGAGGAGGGCTGGCTCAGGACGGCGGACGGCGCCATCGCGCTCGGCGAGCCGACGGGCTCGATGGCCTGGTTCCCCGCGAACAACCACCCGTCGGACAAGGCCGCGTACGACATAAGGATCACCGTCCCCAAGGGCCTGAAGGCCATCTCCAACGGCGAGTTGACCCGCGAGTCGACCAAGAACGGCCGCACCACCTTCGCCTGGCACAGCGCGGAACCGATGGCGAGCTATCTGGCGACCGTCGCCATCGGGACGTACGAGGTGAAGCGCTCGACCACCAAGTCGGGCATCCCCGTGCTCACCGCCGTGGACCCCTCCCAGGTCAAGGCGAGCGCGAAGACGCTCGCCAAGATCCCCGAGATCATGGAGTGGCAGGAGCTGAACTTCGGCCCCTACCCCTTCTCGTCGACGGGCGCGATCGTCGACAAGGAGGACGACGTGGGCTACGCCCTGGAGACCCAGACCCGCCCCACCTTCCCCGGCGCCCCCGACACCGAACTGCTCGTCCACGAGCTGGCCCACCAGTGGTTCGGCGACTCCGTGACGCCCAAGTCCTGGCAGGACATGTGGCTCAACGAAGGCTTCGCGACGTATGCGGAGTGGCTGTGGCAGGAGGACCACGGCGGCGACAGCGCGCAGGAGATCTTCGACCAGATCTACGCGGGCGACTACTACGAGTCCGACGAGGACAACAAGGCGATCTGGGCCTTCCCGCCGGCGAAGCCGCCGTCCGCGGCGCGCATCTCGGACAGTCCCGTGTACGAGCGGGGCGGCATGGTCGTCCACAAGATCCGGCAGGCGGTGGGCGACGACACCTTCTACGACATCGTGCAGGGCTGGACGAAGTCGCGTCGCCACGGCAACGCGGACACGAAGGACTTCACGCGGTACGTCGAGGAGCACGCGGGCGGCGACGCGGCGCGCGAGAAGGTGCGCGCGATCTGGGGTCCGTGGCTCCACGAAGACGGAAAGCCGGACCACCCCTGAGGCCTGAGAGGTGATCCGGCCTTGTTCCAGGGGGCCAGAGCTACTTGACGTTCACCCCGGTCCAGGCGGCCGCGACCGCCTTCTCCTCGGCGCTGCCCGCGCCGTACAGGTCGGCGGCCGCCTTGAGCGTGGCGGTGCGGGCGCCCGCGTAGTTGGTCGTCGACGTCATGTAGACGGACAGCGCCTTGTACCAGATCTGGTAGGCCTTGGTCCGTCCGATGCCGGTGAGCGAACTGCCGTCCGCCGTGGCGGAGTCGTAGGAGACGCCGTTGATGGTCTTCGCGCCGCTGCCCTCGCTCAGCAGGTAGAAGAAGTGGTTGGCGACGCCGGACGAGTAGTGCACGTCGAGGCGGCCGACGTTCTTGGACCAGAAGTCGGCGGAGTTGCCGTCCTTGCTGGGCTTGTCCATGTAGCGCAGCGGGGTGCCGTTGCCGCGGATGTCGATCTTCTCGCCGATGAGGTAGTCGCCGACGTCGCTCGGGTTGTTGGCGTGGAACTCGACGGACGTGCCGAGGATGTCGCTCGTCGCCTCGTTCAGACCGCCGGACTCCCGGCTGTAGTTGAGCTTCGCGGTGGCGGCGGTGAGGCCGTGGCTCATCTCGTGGCCGGCCACGTCGAGCGAGGTCAGCGGCTTGAGGTTGCCCGCTCCGTCGCCGTACGTCATGCAGAAGCAGGCGTCGGACCAGAAGGCGTTGACGTACGCGTTGCCGTAGTGGACGCGGGAGTAGGCGGCCTTGCCGTCGCCGGCGATGCCGTTCCTGTTGAACTCGGACTTGTAGAAGTCCCAGGTCTGCGCGGCTCCGTACGCGGCGTCGACGGCGGCGGTCTGCCGGTTCTGCGGCGTCCCGTCGCCCCACTTGTCGTCGGCGTCGTGGAAGAGGGTGCCGGTGCCCGACGTGCCCCCGTTGAGGTCGTACGTCTTGTGGCCGCCGCGGGCGCCGTCGGTGAGGTCGTAGCCGCCGGACGCGGAGGCGGTCGAGCCGACGGCGACGGAGCCGCTGTACTGCCCCGTCCCGGTGCCGTTCTCGATGGCCTCGTGGCTGAAGAGCTGCTTGCCGGTGCGGGCGTCGGTGACGACGTGCAGCTCGCTGGGGGTGCCGTCGTGCTGTACGCCCGTCACGACGGTCTCGTACGCGAGGACGGGCGAACTGCCCTTGTCCCCGGCCCAGATGACCTTGCGTACGTTCTTGGCGCCTGCCTTCTTGGAGTCGGCCGCGGCGACGGCGGACTTCTTGGCGTCGGCGCTCGACACATCGGCGTCCGTCGACGCCACGGATATCCGTCCGCCGCGGGCCTTGTCGACGCTTTTCAGCTTGCCGCTCTTGGCGGTGTGCGCGACGAGGTCGCCGCCGAGCACGGGCAGGCCCTCGTAGGTGCGCTCGTAGCGGGTGTGGACGGTGCCGTCGGTGTCCTTGACGACATCGCGGACGACGAGCTTCTCCTTGCCGCCGAGTCCGATCGCCTCGGCGGCCGAAGATGCGTCCGCCTGGGCCGACTTGATGGCATCGGCGCGCTGCGCGGCGCTCAGGCGCAGGGTGCCCGCGCCGGCGGAGTCCTGGTCACCGGCCGCGGTGGCGGCGGTGGTGCTCTGGACGCCGATGACGACCATGGCGGCGGATGCGGCGAGGGCGGCGGCGCGAACAGCGGCCTTGCGAGGGGTGGGGGACTGCTGTCTCACTGGCTCTCCTTGAAAGGGCTTGGCCGGGTGGGGAGCGGCGGAGAGAGAGTGACACCGGTGACCCGTTGATTGACGGTTCACGAACAACTCTTTACTTGTTCTTGTCCGAATGGTGCGGCCCAATGTCCGCTATGCGTACGGTTGTTGGCTACCTCAGCGGCTTGCGGAGCACGGCGCACGGGCGCTCCGCGCCGCGATCCTTCCGGTGGTCCACGACCTCGTACCCGAGCGAGCCCCAGAAGGCGAACCCCGCGTCATCGCCCTCAAGGACGGCGAGCCGCACCCCCGCGCGCCCCTCCTCCCGGAACCGCTCCTCGATCATGCCCGCGAACTCCCGCCCGTACCCCTTGCGTTGCTGCCGCACGTCCACCATCAGCAGCCCGATCCACGGATCGGGGTCGGCGGGATCGGGATGCCGGTCCAGCGTGATCCCCACCCCGACGACCCGCCCCTCGGAACGGGCCAGCAGCACCTCGGCCCCCGGCACGGCCAGCTCGTCCGCCAGGGCGGCGGCGACCTGCTCGGGACGGATGTCGTCGGGGTCGGGGAAGTCGCCGGAGAGCGCGTGGAAGGCGCGGTTGGAGGCGTACACGGCGGTGAGCTCGGTGAGCAGTTCGCCGGGCAGGGCGCCGCTGTCCGACGGGGTGAGCGGTTCGAGGATCATGCGGCGCAGATTAGTGGACGGAGGGGCCTGTTCCCGCTGCCGCCCATTTCGCTTTCTTTCCCTCGCGCACCAGGAATTGATTCCGGCATCGTGCGTCTGAACAAATTCAGGACAGCTGTCGATTTGGCCGGAAGAACGGGTGCCGCGAGGCGCGCGAATTCTTCAATCTGTACGAGCGTCGCCGTGCCCACAGAGAATCTGTGAGGCGGGAAAGTATTCGGTTCTCAACCAAAAAGTGCGGCGCTCAACCAATTCCCCGGAAGGGAGAATTACGTGGCAAGCAGCAGGGCACGTATCCGCGTCGAGCTCGTCAAGGTCCACTGTTTCGACACCGAGGACAACCTCGGCGGCGACGAGTTCTACGTCGTGGGTGCCGCCGCCTGTGGTGACATCCGCAACGTCGTCCTCACCAAGCCGCTCGACATCAACGACCAGCAGACGAAGATGTTCAACCCGACCGAGTCCGTGATCTTCGAGGGCGAGGTCGGCATGGACGACACCCTCACCCTCGGAATCGCCGGCTACGACGAGGACTTCAGCTCGGACTGGGGCAAGTACGGCCAGGCCCTCAAGGAGATGCTGGACTCCGTCAACAAGGTCGTACCCATCCCCGGCCAGTTCGGCCAGCAGCTCATCGACGTCTCGTACACGGCGATGAGCGAGGTCCTCAAGAAGATCGACCCGGACGACGAACTCGGTCAGCTCACGGTCTCCCGCCCCATTTCGGAAATCCACGCGGGCGACAAGCCGTGGCCGTTCGAGGGCGGCACGTGGATGGGCAAGTGGAAGTATGAAGTGACGTACCGGATCACCAAGATTCCGGTGGAGTAAACGAGTAGCGAGTAGCGAGTAGCCGCAGGTCTCTTCTGGATGGGACGGCTTTCCACACACGGAGGCCGTCCCATTCCGGGCTTTACGGCCTGGACGTCAGGGACTTGAACGCCCGGGTCTGCTCCACGATTGCCCGCTCCGTGGGGAGGCGTTCGATGGAGGACGCGCCGAAGAAGCCGACGATTCCCGTCGTGTGGGCCAGGACGTACGCCGCGTCCTGCGGCTCCGCGATCGGCCCTCCGTGGCAGAGCACCAGGATGTCGGGGTTCACCTCCTTCGCCGCGTCGTGCATCTCCTGGACCGCTGCCGCCGCCTGGTCCAGGGTCAGGGCCGTGCCCGCGCCGATCGAGCCCTTCGTGGTCAGGCCCACGTGCGGGACGAGGACGTCCGCGCCCGCGCGGGCCATCTCCGCCGCCTGGGCCGGGTCGAAGACGTAGGGGGCCGTCAGGAGGTCACGGGCGCGGGCCTCGCGGACCATGTCGACCTCCAGGGCGTAACCCATGCCCGTCTCCTCGAGGTTGGCGCGGAACGTGCCGTCGTAGAGACCGACCGTCGGGAAGTTCTGGACGCCCGCGAAGCCCATCGCCTTCAGCTCGTCCAGGAAGCGGCCCATGTCCCGGAACGGGTCCGTGCCGCACACCCCGGCGAGCACCGGGGTGTCTTTCACCACCGGAAGGACCTCCCGCGCCATGTCGACCACGATCGCGTTCGCGTCGCCGTACGGCAGCAGCCCGGCGAGCGAGCCGCGGCCCGCCATCCGGTAGCGGCCCGAGTTGTAGATGATCAGGAGGTCCACGCCGCCCTCCTCCGCGCACTTGGCGGAGAGGCCGGTGCCCGCGCCCGCCCCGATGACGGGATTCCCCGCCGCCACTTGGGAGTTGAGGCGGGAGAGGGCTTCCTTGCGGGTGATCGATGTCATGAGGTCAGCGCTCCTTGATGCCTGTGAGTGCGTACGTCGATGCCTGTGTGCGGGTGCGTCACGGCGCCGTCTTCAGCTCGCGCGAGCTGATCAGCTCGTCCAGGCGGTTCGCCATCGCCACCGCGAACGCCGCGTCGTTGATGTGTACGTCCATTTCGTGGAGCCGCACCCCGCTGCCCCGCACCGTCGTGCGCAGGGCGGCCAGGCCCGCCGCGTCCGCCGCCGCGTCCTCGAACGGGCCGCCGTCGATGTCCACGGCCGAGACGCCGCGCAACGGCCAGAACAGTTCGGCGGGGCCGCGTGCCGCGGCGAGCTTGTGGCCGAGCGATGCGCCCAGGGCCGCCATCTCCTGGGCGGTCGTCCGCATCAGGGTGACCGTGGGGTTGTGGACGAGCAGATTGCGGTCCGCGAAGCGTGCGGGGACGGTCGGCTCCGGGCCGAAGTTGACCATGTCCAGGGCGCCGGGGGCGACCACCTGGGGGATGCCCGCGCGGCCCGCGGCGGTGAGGCGCTCGGGGCCCGCGGAGAGGACACCGCCGACCAGATCGTCGGCCAGTTCGGTGGTGGTCAGGTCGAGTACGCCGTCCAGGAGACCGTCGGCCGCCAGTTTCTCCACCGCGCGGCCGCCGGCGCCGGTGGCGTGGAAGACCAGAACCTCGTAGCCCAGCTCCTCCAGACGGGCGCGGGCCGCGTCGATCGCGGGCGTCGTCACGCCGAACATCGTCGCCGCTACCACCTTGCGGCCCTGGCCCGCGAGTTCGTCGTGGTTGCGCTCGAAGCGGCGCGCCATGCCGGAGGCCGCGGCCGCCGCGTTGCCGAGGACCTGCCGGGAGACCGAGTTGATGCCGGAGATGTCGACGACGCTGTACATGAGGGTGATGTCGCTGCTGCCGACGTACGGGGCGACATCCCCGCCCGCCATCGTGCTGACGAGAACCTTCGGCACCCCGATCGGCAGCGCCCGCATCGCCTGCGCGGCGATCGCCGAGCCGCCGCTGCCCGCCGCCGCGAGCACCGCGTGCAGCCTGCCGGCGCGGTGCAGGTCGAGGATCACCTCGGTCACACCGTCCGCCATCGCTGCGACCGCCGCGCCCCGGTCGCCCGAGCGCCGCAGCTTCGCCAGGTCGTGTCCGGCGGCGCGGGCCACGGCGTCGGCCGGTACGTCGGGGGTGGGCGCCTGCGCGGGGGGCGGCAGTATGCCCGTGTCGACGAGCAGGACGTCGCTGCCGTACTCCCGCAGGCGCTCGCGCAGCCATGCGTACTCGGCGCCTTTGGTGTCCAGCGTGCCGACCAGCACCACCGTTGCCATGGGCCTCACACTCCTTCACGCTCCGGTTCGCGGGTCGTCCGTCCCGCCGCTTCGCCGCGGATCCTTTCCCACCCACTCACCCGATCACCCTGCGACGCACCGACGACGAAGGCCCCCGGCGGTGATCCCGCCAGGGGCCCTCGTCAACTGCCTGGTGAACCTCAGACGTTGACGCCGAAGTCCTGCGCGATACCGACCAGACCGGACGCGTAGCCCTGGCCCACCGCGCGGAACTTCCACTCCGCACCGCTGCGGTACAGCTCGCCGAAGACCATGGCGGTCTCGGTGGCGGCGTCCTCGGAGAGGTCGTAACGAGCGATCTCGGTGCCGCCGGCCTGGTTGAGGATGCGGATGAAGGCGTTCCGCACCTGGCCGAAGTTCTGCGAGCGGTTCTCGGCGTCGTAGATCGAGACCGGGAAGACGATCTTGTCGATGTCGGCCGGGAGGCCCGCCAGGTTGACGTTGATCTGCTCGTCGTCGCCCTCGCCCGCACCCGTGACGTTGTCACCGGTGTGCACGATGGTCTGGTCCGGCGTCGCCTTGTTGTTGAAGAAGACGAAGTGGCCGTCCGAGAAGACCTTGCCCTGGGGGTTCACCGCGATCGCGGAGGCGTCCAGGTCGAAGTCGGTGCCAGTGGTGGTGCGGACGTCCCAGCCGAGGCCCACGGTGACGGCGGTCAGGCCCGGAGCCTCCTTGGTGAGCGAGACGTTGCCACCCTTGGACAGGCTTACTGCCATTGTTGGGAGTCCCTTCCCTCGTTGCGTACGAACGGGCTTCGTACTGGGGACGAAGCTACCGTCACCTCTATGAACGTCGACCGGGGTCCCAGAGGTTCCAGTTCCTTTTACTTTCTTTACTCACCTCTGGCACCACACGTCCCCGGCGCGTCGGCATGACGACCGTAAATACGGGTGACGTGGACCGGACAGACGCGGGACCATGGAGCACATGTCCGGTCCCTATGTCATCCGCGGCTCCGTCTCCTTGCCCGAGGCCGAGCTCATGTGGCGTTTCTCGCGGTCCTCGGGGCCGGGCGGGCAGCACGTCAACACCAGTGATTCGCAGGTGGAGCTGAGGTTCGACCTGGCGAACACGGACGCGCTGCCCGAGGTGTGGAAGGAGCGCGCCCTGGAGCGCCTCGCGAGCCGTCTCGTCGGCGGCGTCGTCAGCGTGCGGGCGTCGGAGCACCGCTCCCAGTGGCGCAACCGCGAGATGGCCGCGATCCGTCTCGCCTCGCTCCTCGCGGAAGCCACCGCCCCGCCGCCGCGGCCCCGCAGGGCCACGAAGATCCCCCGTGGCATCAATGAGCGGCGGCTGCGGAACAAGAAGCAGCGCAGCGAGACCAAGCGCGGCCGCTCGGGCCAGGGCTGGGGCTGAACCCGCAAACCCGCTTCAGCAATCTCCGCTTCAGCGATCTCCGCTTCAGCAAACCCCGCTATGGCAAACCTCGCTCAGCCCAGATGCCGGTACTTCCCCTTGAAATACATCAGCGGCCCCCCGTCCGCGCTGGGCAGCTCCGCCGTGAGCACGCGCCCGATGACCAGGGTGTGATCACCCGCCGTCACCGTCTGCTCGGTGCGGCACTCCAGCGTCGCGAGCGCGCCGCCCACCAGCGGGGCCCCGGACGCCTCGCCCCGTACGTAAGGGATGTCCTCGAAGAGCAGCCGGTCGCTGATCCGGCCCTTCATGGCGAACCGCCCCGCGATGTGCCGCTGGCTCTCGGCGAGCACCGAGACGCCCCACAGCGGCTGCTCGGCGAGCAGGTCGTCTATCCGGGAGCCCTCACGCAGGCTGACCAGCACCAGCGGCGGGTCCAGGGAGACGGAGAGGAAGGCCGTCGCGGTCATGCCGACGTCCTCGCCGCCCGGTGCCATCGGGTCCTGCGCGTCCAGCGGAAGCTCACGCGCGGTCACCAGGACCACGCCCGCTGCGAGCCGGGACATGGCGGCGCGGAACTCTTCGTTGCTCACCCCCACAGGATGCCTGCCGGGGGCCGGGATGCTGGGGGATGCCGGGGCGGGGGAGGCCGCGGGAGCGCCCTGGGGCGGCGCCTGCGGCGTCTGGAGTGTCTTCGGTACGGGAACCACGGCACCGACGCTAGCCCGGCACTCGCCGCCGCCACATCGGGCCCGGGGCCGAGACCGGGCCTAGGACCGATGGCCTATGGGCCGCTGCCGGGAGGGTGGACTAGGCCAGTGGACTGGACCAACGAAGGCTTCCCATCTGTGACTTGAGTCACAGGACCCATAAATTGTTGACCCTGTGTACCGAGTGAGCTGCTCGCTGTGATTCAGTGACGGTGGCAATCAGACACTGAGGTGACTCAGACACTGAGGGAACTAAGGGCGCTGCGAATCCTGGAGTTGCTGTCGAGGTCTCGGGGAGAGCGAGCAATGGAGACCGAGTCGGAGCCGTACGTCCGTCTTGCGACCCTGCGGCAGCTGCATCAAGTGGTGGCGGACCTGAACACGGCCCGAAGCCTGGCGGACACGCTGCAGACCGTCGCCGACGGCGTGGTCAACGGCCTTGGCTATGAGCTGGCGTGCGTCAATCTCGTGCGCCCGGACGGCGACCTCGTCGTCGCCGCCTTCGCGGGCAACACCGCCGCCGAGGCGCTCATCACCGGCCGGGTCGGCTCCCGTGACGCCTGGGAGCGCCGCCTCTCCATGGGCGAGCCCTGGGGCGCCCTCCGCTTCATCTCGTACACCGAAGGCTGGATCCTCGACGAGGACGACGTCCCCCAGTGGTACACCGAGGGCCCCGAGCCCCGCTTCGAGGACGAGTGGCACCCCTCCGACCGGCTCTTCGCCCCCATGTACGCGACCGGTGCCGCCGGCGGTGAACTGCTCGGCGTGATCTCGGTGGACCGCCCGCGCAACGGCCGCAGGCCCGGCGCCTGGGGCCGCGAGGCCCTGCAGATGTACGCCTTCCAGGCCGCCATCGCGATCAGCAACGCACGGCTTCGCGCCAACATGCAGCGCGCCCTGGTCAGGCTGGAGCGCGAGCAGCAGGCGCTGCGGGCCAGCGAGGAGAGTTTCCGGCAGGCCTTCGAGTACGCGCCCTCCGGCATGGCCATCGCCGAGATGGGCGGCGACCAGCACGGCCGCATCCTGCGGACGAACGACGCGCTCTGCCGCCTCCTGGGCCGCCCCGCGTCGGCCATGCGCCGCTACTCCTTCTCCGACCTCGTCCACCCCGAGGACATCGGCACCCTCCTGCGGACCTCCGCCGAGGGCGGCCGCGCCGAGCTGCGCCTGGCCCGCCGCGACGGGACGTACGTCTGGGTGTCGCTGCGCAACTCCGTCGTCGCGGACGCCGCCGACGGCCCCCGGTTCCTCCTGACCCACGTCGAGGACATCGAGGAGCGCAAGCGCCGCGAGCTCCAGCTCGCCCACCGCGCCTCGCACGACTCGCTCACCGGCCTGCCCAACTCCGCCGAGCTGCGCTCCCGGCTCAGCGCGCGCCTGTGCCGCCGCCCGCACGCGGGCCAGCCCAGCGCGGTGGACTCGCTGGACGCCGCGTACGACGGCGCCTACGACGCGGACGGGCAGCACGGCTTCGACTACGGCCTGCACGCCGCGCAGGCGCCGAACAGCCTGCAGCAGGGCGGCGAGGGCTTCGACCACCACGTGCACACCGTCGCACCCCCGGAGGGGAACGGCGACACGGACGACGGCACCAAGGGTCTGGCCGTTCTCTTCTGCGACCTCGACGGCTTCAAGTCCATCAACGACCGCTTCGGCCACCACACCGGCGACGCCGTCCTCATCGAGGTGGCGAGGCGGCTCACCAACGGCGTACGCGACGGGGACACCGTCGCCAGGCTCGGCGGCGACGAGTTCGTCGTCCTCGCCGACGGGCTCGGCAGGGCCGACGCGCAGGACCTCGCGGTGCGGCTGCGGAACGCGATCATCCCGCCGATTCGCGTCGACGGGCGGGCGGTCCGGGTCGGGGCCAGTTTCGGCATCGGCTGGGCGCACTGCGGGATGTCGGCCGACGAAGTGTTGCACTCCGCTGACCAGCGGATGTACGTGGAGAAACGCTCACGTGCCAAGCAGCACCGGCGGGCCGGCTGACGGTCCGGATGAGGTCAACGCCACCCCGTGGCATCACTCGGAGCGGGTAGGCTCCCCCGGTCAGCGATATGTATGAGGGAGTGACCTGGGAATGACGACGCCCGGCAATAACGGCGAGCAGACGCCGAGCGCGCCGCAGGGCGACGACGACCCGTTCGGCTATCTGTACGAGGACGGCCAGGCGGCCGGCGCGACCCCGCCCAGCGGAGGCGGCGGCTACGGCTACCCGGGCCCCCGGTCCTCGTACAACCAGGTCCGCGCGGTCGGCGACCGCCGCCCTTCGTACGGTCACCCGCAGCAGGCGCAGGCGCAGCAGACGTACGGCCAGCAGGTCCCGCAGCAGCAGCCCTACGGCCGGCCGAACGCCCACTACGCGGCTCCGGAGACGCAGCCGGGCGGCGCGCCCCAGTACTCACCGGCGCCCGCGGGCACGGGCGGCGGCCGGAGCCGCGGCCCCAACACCAAGGGCCTCCTGATCGGCGCGATCGCGGTGGTGGCGGTCGTCGCCATCGGTATCGGCGCGGCGATGCTGTCCGGTGGCGGTGACGAGAAGAACGACCCGGACGCGGGCGGCAAGCCCGGCGGGGCGTCGACGGTCGAGCCCAGCGAAAAGCCGTCGAAGCCCGCGAAGAAGGACCCGGTCGACCTCCCCAAGACGGACGCGAAGGCCCTGAAGCTGGAGGGCGGCACGACGACGGCGTCGGACGTCCCCGGCGCGCAGGCCGCGGGCGGTGTCTACGTGGCGGGCCTCGACAAGGTCGGCGCCCAGGTCACGTGGACGGTGAACGGCATCCCCAAGGGCGGGACGTACAAGCTGCAGGTGACGTACGGCGTGCCGGGCAAGGATGCCAACGCGAACATCTACGTGAACGGCAAGAAGGAAACCCGTCCGCTGAACATGAAGAACTTCGCCGGCGCCGAGGAAGGCGACTGGGAGAAGGGCTGGACGAACACGTACGCCGTGATCCAGCTGAACAAGGGGACGAACACGATCGCGCTCGGGTGCGATCAGAGCAGCATCTGCGGGGCGAACCTCGACCAGATGTGGCTCAAGGGGAGCCAGGGGTAGGTTTCACCCTCCCCAGCAGCTCCTCGTACACAGTCGCGTCGAACTCGCCCGCCACGGGCGAGGCCACCGTCGCCGCCGAGAGGGCTGTCGCGCGGGTCAGGCGCTCCGGCCAGGCCAGGCCCTCCACCAGGGCCGAGAGCAGGCCCGCCACCGCCGAGTCGCCCGCGCCCGTCGGGTTGCCGTGGACGCGGGTCGGCGGGGTCGCCTGCCAGGTGCCGTCGGGGGTGACCGCCAGGAGGCCCTTGGCGCCCAGGGATGCCACCACCGTGTGCGCGCCCCGGCGCCGGGCGTCACGGGTCGCCTGGGCGGGCTCGTGGGAGCCGGTCAGCTCGGCGAGTTCGTCGGCGTTCGGCTTGACGATGTCGGGGCGGGCGGCGACGCCGCGGCGCAGCGGCTCCCCGCTGGTGTCCAGGAGGACCGGGATCTTGGCGGCGCGGGCCGCGCGGACCAGCACGGCGTACGCGCCGACCGGCACGCCCGGCGGCAGGCTGCCGCACAGCGCGACGGCGGACGCGTCGCGCAGCAACTCCTCGTAGGCGGACTGGAATTCCGCCCATTCGGCGGGCGAGACCTGCGGGCCCGGTTCGTTCAGTTGTGTGGTGTCGCCGGTCGTCGCGTCGACGACGGCGATGGTGCGGCGGGTGGCGCCGGCGACGGGCAGCAGTGCGTCCGTGACGCGTGGCTCGTGCGCGAGACGGCTGCGCAGGGTGCGGCCGGTGTCGCCGCCCGCGAGGCCGGTCACCGTCACGTCGTGGCCGAGCGCGGCGAGCACGCGGGCGACGTTCAGGCCTTTGCCGCCCGGGCGTTCGGTGACCTCGGTGACGCGGTGCGAGGCATGCGGGGTGAGGGCGGGGACCTGGTAGGTGATGTCCAGGGCGGCGTTCAGCGTGACGGTCAGGATCACTCGTACCACCCCCGGGAACGGTCACGTTCGGTCGCTTTCGGCGTCTGATCATGCCAAACAGAAGGCGGTTGGCCCAGAGGTCGGAACCAACCGCCTGGCGCTCAACAGCAGGTGAAATCACCTGAGTTGGGGCTAAAAGGGCTCAACCACCCATTCGCCCTTGCGCATCACGCCCTTGAGCTCGAAGCCCGCGTCGAGGACCACCAGGTCCGCGTCCTTGCCGGGCTCAAGCGAGCCGATCCTGTCGTACATCCCAAGGAGCTTGGCCGGATTGGCGGAGATGGCGCGGACGGTGTCCTCGACGGAAAGGCCGTCGACCGTCACCGAGCGTTTGAACGCGCGGTCCAGGGTGAGGGTCGATCCCGCGATCGAACCGCCTTCGACGAGGCGCGCCACGCTGTCCCTCACCTCGACCTCCAGCGGGCCGAGCATGTAGCGGCCGTCGCCGAAGCCCGCCGCGTCCATCGCGTCGGTGATGAGGGCGACGCGGGCCGCGCCCGCGCGGTGGAAGGCCAGCTCGAAGGCGGCGGGGTGCAGGTGCGTGCCGTCGTTGATCAGTTCGACGGTGATCCGCTCGTCCTCAAGGAGGGCGGCGATCGGGCCCGGCGCGCGGTGGCCGAGGGCCGGCATCGCGTTGTAGAGGTGCGTGGCGACGGTGGCGCCCGCGTCGATGGCCTGCACGGTCTGCTCGTACGTCGCGTCCGTGTGGCCGATGGCCGCGATCACGCCGTGCTCGGCGAGCAGGCGTACGGAGTCGATGCCGCCGGGCAGTTCGGCGGCGAGCGTGACCATCTTCGCGTGGCCGTGTGCCGCGTCGACCAGCTTGCGCACATCGGCCGGGTCCGGGTCGCGCAGGAGGGCCTCGCTGTGCGCGCCCTTGCGGCACGGGGAGATGAAGGGGCCCTCGAAGTGGATGCCGGCGATGTCGCCCTGCTCGGCGAGTTCGGAGAGCAGCCCGGCCCGCTGGACCAGGAAGTCCATCTCCCCGGTGACGGTCGATGCGACGACGGTCGTGGTGCCGTGCAGGCGGTGGGTCTGGACTCCCTTCAGTACGTCGTCGACGGTGCCGGAGGTGAAGGAGGCACCGCCGCCGCCGTGGTTGTGGATGTCGACGAAGCCGGGCACCACCCAGTGGCCGCTGAGGTCGACCGTCTCCGCGTCGCGCGGAGCGCTCCCGGCGATCCGCGAACCGTCGACGATCACTCGGCCGTCCGTGAGGGTCCCGGTGGGCAGCACCACCTGAGCACCGGCGAGCACCTTGCTAGTGGCCATCAGGCGGTTACCTCCGTGGGGTCGGACTTCGGGTCCGGCGTCGGGCCGGGCTTCTGCTCGGATTTCTGCTCGGACTTCTGGCTGACGAGGTCCCAGGCCAGCAGGCCCGCGCCCAGGCACCCGGCGGTGTCGCCGAGGGCCGCGGGCACGATCTGGGGCAGCGTCTGGAACTGGACGACGCGCGCCGCGACCGCGGCCCGCAGGGGTGTGAACAAGGTTTCCCCGGCCTCGGCGAGACCGCCACCGATGATCAGGGTGTGCGGGTCCAGGAGGGTGAGGGCGGTGATCAGACCGTCGGCGAGCGCGTCGACGGCGTTCTGCCAGACCTCCAGGGCGAGCGGGTCGCCGGACTCCACGGCCTTCGCGCAGTCCGCGGCGTCCGCGTCGGGGTCGCCGCTTGCCGCCGCCCACGCCTGGCTCACCGCGGACGCGGAGGCGAGCCGCTCCAGGCAGCCGCGCTGGCCGCAGCCGCAGGGCGGTCCTCCGGGGCGTACGACGATGTGCCCGATCTCGCCGGCCGAGCCGTGCGCGCCGGGCTCGATGCCGCCGCCGATCCCGATGGCCCCGGCGATGCCCGTGCCGAGCGGCACGAACAGGAACCGGTCGGCGCCCTTGCCCGCGCCGATCCGCCCCTCGGCGAGGCCGCCGGTGCGGACGTCGTGGCCCAGGGCCACGGGTACGCCTTCCAGCCTCCGGCTCAGCAGGTCCCGCAGTGGGACGTCGTGCCAGCCGAGGTTCGACGCGTACACGGCGATGCCGCGCTCGGTGTCGACGATTCCCGGTACGGCGACGCCGGCCGCGGCGGCGGGTTCCCCGAGCTCCTTGATCCCGTGCGCGCGCAGGTCGGCGGCGAAGCCGACGATGGACTCGACCACGGCGTCGGGCCCGCGCTCGCGGCCGGTGGGCCTGCGGGCCTCGTGCAGGAGCGTGCCGTCCGCCCCGACCAGGGCGGCCTTCATTCCGGTGCCGCCCACATCGAGGGCGATGACGTGTTTCACGGGGGACAGTCTCGCGCGTGACCCGCGAGAGGTCTAGTCCACTTCGGGTACTTGCGTGGGGTAATCGGCGGGCGATCCGTGCGGCAATCGGACGGGTGTCCGTAGTGCGCCGTTGAACAAGCGATACTGGAGTGGTGTAGACCTCGTGCTCCTGCGCGGGGGGAAATCGCAGTTCACGTAGATCATCGAGGGTGGGAACAGCTGTGCAGCGGCGCGCGACAGGACTGACCGCGGCGGTAGCCGCACTGGGCATGGCGGCGGCTCTCGCCGGCTGCGGAGGTCCGGGCGACTCAGGCGACGTCACCCTCAAGCTGGTGGCCGCCGATTATGGCGACTCCAAGGCCAACAGCTCCCAGAAGTACTGGGACAAGCTCGCCGAGAAGTTCGAGGACGAGAACCCGGGCATCAAGGTCGACGTCAGCGTCTACTCCTGGACGGACGTCGACCGCAAGGTCAAGGACATGGTCAAGGCGGGCAACGCCCCCGACATGGCCCAGATCGGCGCCTACGCCGACTACGCCGCGCAGGACAAGCTGTACCGCGCCGAGGACCTGCTCTCCATCTCCACCCAGGCCGACTTCATGGCGCCCCTCTCGGAGGCGGGCGAGGTCAACCGCGTCCAGTACGGCATGCCGTTCGCCTCCTCCACGCGCCTGCTCTTCTACAACGAGAAGATCTTCAAGGACGCCGGCCTCACCCCGCCGCAGAGCTGGACCGAGCTCGCGGCCGACGCCAAGGCGCTCAAGGCGCGCGGCGTGAAGATCCCCTACGCCCTGCCGCTCGGCCCGGAAGAGGCGCAGGCCGAGACGATGCAGTGGCTGCTCAGCGGTGGCGGCGGCTACACCGACAACGTCGGCACGTACGCCATCGACTCCACGCAGAACGTGAAGACGTTCACCTGGCTGAAGGACGAGCTCGTCGACAAGGGCCTGACGGGACCGACGGCGCCCGCCGAGCTCGACCGCGCCGAGGCCTTCGCCGCGTTCACCCGCGGCGACGTCGGCATGCTCAACGGCCATCCCACGCTGATGCGGATGGCCGAGAAGAAGGGCCTGAAGTACGGCATGGTGCCGATGCCCGGCGTGAACGGCAACGCCAAGGCCACCATGGGCGTCGCCGACTGGATGATGGCCTTCAAGCAGAACGGCCACCGCGAGGAGATCGGCAAGTTCCTCGACTTCGCCTACAGCACGAAGAACGTCCTGGACTTCTCCCGCGAGTACAACCTGCTGCCCGTCACTACCTCCGCCGCGCAGCAGATGACCGGCAACGATGACGACAAGGCGCTCGCCGAGTTCCTGGGGGAGCTGCCCACCTCGCAGCTGTACCCGGTCGGCAAGACGTCCTGGGCGCGGGTCTCCGTCGAGGTCAAGAAGTACATCGGCAAGGCCGTCTCCCCGAACGCCGACCCGGCCTCGATCCTCACCCAGATCCAGACCAAGGCGGCGGCCGAGGCGAACTCGGAATAGCGTGACGGCATGACGGGCACAACAGGCGGGCCAGACACGACCGACGACGGCACCCCGGACGGCACCGGCCTGACCGAGCGCGACCGCGCGATCCTCGCCCTGGAGCGGCAGGACTGGGTGTCCGGGCCCGGCGCCAAGGAGCGCGCGATCCGCGAGCGGCTCGGCATGGTGCCGGTCCGCTACTACCAGGTCCTCAATGCCCTGCTCGACGATCCCCGCGCCCTCGCGCACGACCCGGTGACCGTCAACCGGCTTCGGCGGGTTAGGGAGTCCCGGCGCGAGGAGCGTTGAGCGTAGGGTCGGCCCCATGGGTGACCCCGTGTACGCGCCGTCCTCTCCCGCTCCCGAGCTGCCCGAGCCCGTGACCCCCGCCGGGCGCGAGGGTCTGGCCGCGCTCCTGGCGCGGCCCGAACGTGCCGTGATCGCGCTCGACTTCGACGGCACGCTGGCCCCGATCGTCCCCGACCCGGAGCAGGCCCGTGCCCACCCCGACGCCGTGCCCGCCCTCGCCGCGCTCGCGCCGAAGGTGCGGTCCGTCGCCGTGGTCACCGGCCGCCCGGCGGGCGTCGCCGTGCGCTACGGCGGCCTCGCGGGCGTCCCCGGCCTCGAACACCTCGTCGTGCTCGGGCACTACGGCGCCGAGCGCTGGGACGCCGTCTCCTCCGCCGTGCACGCCGCCGAACCGCACCCCGGCGTCGCGGCGGTCCGCGCCGAACTCCCCGGCTTCCTCGACGCGATCGGCGCCTGGCGCGGCACCTGGATCGAGGAGAAGGGCCGCGCGGTCGCCGTCCACACCCGCCGCGCGCAGGACCCGCAGGCCGCCTTCGATGCACTGCGCGAGCCGCTCGGCGAGTTGGCGTCCCGCCACGGCCTGATCGTCGAACCGGGCCGCCTGGTCCTGGAGTTGCGGCCGCCGGGCATGGACAAGGGCGTGGCCCTCGCCGACTACGTACGCGAAGTGGGCGCCGAGACGGTCGTCTACGCCGGCGACGACCTGGGCGACCTGCCCGCCTTCGCCGCCGTCGAGAAGCTCCGCTCGGACCAGGTGCGCGGCCTGCTGGTGTGCAGCGGCAGCGCGGAGGTCGCGGAACTGGCCGAGCGGGCCGACCTGGTGGTGGACGGCCCGCAGGGCGTGGTGGAACTGATCGCGGCGATCGCGGCTCAACTTCCCTGATCTGCCCCGAGGTTGGGCGGATCGGGGATGGGATTGCCGAAGTAGTCGTGGGTGGTCCCGTCGTCGACGGGCGTGCCGATGCCGCGAGCGGGGGATCCGCTCTTCAGCCGTACGTCGTCGGGGGCGTCCGGAGTGGTGTCGGTGAACCGGGGGTCGGCGTTGACGCCGGACGCGTCGCGCGGCTGGGCGGTCCGCCAGTACAGGTTGTTGCTGTAGGTACTGACGGTGTCCTTGATGGGAGACCCGGCACCCGGCGCACCCACGAAGACATTGTCGCGGAAGGTGACACCGGTGGGCCCGTTGTTGGAGACGAGCGCGGTGTCGGCGCGGTCGGTGACGACGGTGTTCCGATAGACCTGGGTGTCGGTCGCGGCCCCGCAGACGACGGAGATCACGGCGTACGGAGACGTGGTGTTCCGGTCGTTGACGCTGATGTTGTCGTGGATGCGGTTGCCGTCGCTGGTCTTGTCGGTGGCATTGCAGACGAGGAGGAAGCCGCCTTCGTTGTCGTGGCTGTAGTTGTAGCGGTAGGTGTTGCGGACGTTGCCGCCGTCGATGTCGTACGCCATCGAGTCCCGCGTCCCATGGCCGCCGGTGACCTCGTTGTACTGGTAGAGCGCGTCCTGCGACTCCCAGGCCCAGATGCCGGCGTTGTAGCCGGCCGAGCGCATATTGAACCCGTCCACGTAGTTGTGCTCGACGCGGGCCTTCCGCGTCTCATGGATGACGATGCCGTCGCCGCCGACGTCGTGAGCCTTGTTCCGTACGAACTCGACGCCGCTGGAAAGGAGTTCGGCATCGGCGTCCGTGCCGCTGCCCCAGGTCGACATGGTGCCGATGCCGGTGCGGTCGACGTGGCGGACGGTGGAGTCCTCGACGCGGAGGCCGTTGAAACGGGTCGGGGTGGTACTGCCCTGCACGACGAAGAGAATCCCGCCGGAGGGGTCGGGGTCCTTGAAGTCGGCGCCGTTCACATCATGCACATCGACTCCGTCGACGACGAAGTGGTCGGCGGTGCCGTAGTCGGTGAGCTGGACGTAGAGCCCGGCGCGGCGTTCCGTGGTGGTGGCGGGACCGGTGTTGGAGAGGTCCAGGTTCCGGATCTCCCACTGCTCGGTGTTGATCAGATGCAGGGCGGCGCGGGCGCCGTTCGCCTGGATGCGGGGCTTGGCCTTGCCGCTTCCGTACGCGTCGATCAGCACGGGGGCGCCGGCCGCACCCGCACCTTTGGGAGCCAGCACCCCCGTGCAGCTTGTGCCGCGCCGCAGCAGCAGTTTCTCGCCGGGGGCGTAGGTGTGGGCGCTCGCCTTCTGCAGGCTGCGCCAGGCCGTTCCGGCGGAGGTGCCGGACGCGTTGTCGCTGCCGCGCAGGCAGTCGACGTAGTACGTCTTCGCCTCCGCGGCGGCGGGGGCGGCTGTCGCCCCTGCCAGGGCGAGGGCGGTGAGGGCTACGGTGCATGTGCGGCGTAGGGCCATGCCCCGGAAGGTACCGAGGGGGCTGGCCGGGGGCCCATGGACAAACGTGGGGCGGGGTTGGACGGATCTTTCCCGCCCACCCGCCCGATTGCCCCGCGGCGGCCTCGGTCTGCCCACGCGCCGTTGTCGGCCGCGCCGCCGTACCGCCGCTTCGCGGCGAAAGCTTTCCCGCCCACCCGTCGGTAGCCCGGCGCAGCCGGGGGCGGGGCAGGGGAAAGGTACCCGTAGGGTCGACCGCGTGACGAGTGATGACGTGACGTTGGCCGCGGGAGACGCGGAAGTGACCGTGCAGGCCGGGAACGGCTGCCGGGTGGGGAGTCTGCGGGTCGGCGGCAAGGAGCTGCTCCGGCAAGGGGAGCGCTACGGGTGCTTCCCCATGGTTCCGTGGTGCGGGCGGATCCGGGAGGGGCGGTTCCGTAACGGGGGGACGAGCCATCAGATGCCGGTCAACTCGCCGCCGCACGCCATCCACGGCTTCGCCCGCGACGCCCGGTGGAAGACCGCCCGAGCCACCGCCACCGAGGCCGCGTTCACATACGACCTCGCCGAGCCCTGGCCCTACCAGGGCCGCGTCACCCAGCTCGTCGCCCTCACCGAGGACTCCCTCACCCTCACCCTCGGCATCGAGACCTACGGCGACTCCTTCCCCGCCCAGGCGGGCTGGCATCCCTGGTTCAACCGCAACCTCGGCCAGGAAGACGTACGCGTCGACTTCAGCGCCGCCTGGCAGGAGGAGCGTGGGGACGACCACCTGCCCACCGGCCGCCGCATCGCCCCCGCCCCCGGCCCCTGGGACGACTGCTTCGGCATGCCCGACGGCGTCGACGTCACCCTCACCTGGCCCGAGCAGCTTCAGCTCCAGGTGAAGAGCCGCGAGCCATGGGTCGTCGTGTACGACGAGCAGGACGCCGCCGTCTGCGTCGAGCCGCAGACCGGACCGCCGGACGGGCTCAACACCCTGCCCCGCCTCGTCACCCCGATCGAGCCCCTGGAGACGGCGACGACCTGGACCTGGACGCGGCTTCAGCGGCTTTAAGCTGGCAGGCATGACTGACGACGTACGTGGCGCCCTGCTGCAGCAGATCAAGGACAAGGCCGTGGTGCACGGCAAGGTGACCCTCTCCTCGGGGATGGAAGCCGACTACTACATCGACCTGCGCCGCATCACCCTCGACGGCGAGGCCGCCCCGCTGGTCGGGCAGGTGCTGCTCGACCTCACCGCCGAGCTGGACTTCGATGCCGTCGGTGGGCTCACCATGGGGGCCGACCCCGTCGCCGGCGCGATGCTGCACGCCGCCGCCGCGCGGGGCAAGCGGCTCGACGCCTTCGTCGTGCGCAAGGCCGCCAAGGCGCACGGCATGCAGCGTCGGGTGGAAGGGCCCGACATCAAGGGCCGCCGCGTACTCGTCGTCGAGGACACCTCCACCACCGGCGGCTCGCCGCTCACCGCCGTCGAGGCCGTGCGCGAGGCCGGTGCCGAGGTGGTCGGCGTCGCGACCATCGTCGACCGCGCCACCGGCGCGGGCGAGAAGATCACCGATGGCGCCGGGGTGCCGTACCTCTTCGCGTACTCGAAGGACGACCTCGGACTGGACTAGAGCCCTCCCGCTCCTGCGGCTGGAGCCGGACGGCGAGTCTGGAAAGATGGGGGCGACGATGACGTCGCCCCCTTAGGTCAGGGCCAAGCACACACCCGCACATCACAAGGAGCGGACACATGCCCATCGCAACCCCCGAGGTCTACGCCGAGATGCTCGACCGGGCGAAGGCAGGCAAGTTCGCCTACCCGGCCATCAACGTGACCTCCTCGCAGACCCTGAACGCGGCCCTGCGCGGCTTCGCGGAGGCCGAGAGCGACGGCATCATCCAGATCTCCACCGGTGGTGCGGAGTTCCTGGGGGGCCAGTACAACAAGGACATGGTGACGGGCGCCGTCGCCCTCGCCGAGTACGCGCACATCATCGCCGCGAAGTACGACGTCACGGTCGCGCTGCACACCGACCACTGCCCCAAGGACAAGCTGGACACCTACGTCCGTCCGCTGATCGACGTCTCCGCCGAGCGCGTCAAGGCCGGCCGCGACCCGCTGTTCCAGTCGCACATGTGGGACGGCTCCGCCGAGACCCTCGCCGACAACCTGGCCATCGGACAGGAGCTGCTCGCGAAGGCCGCCGCCGCGAAGATCATCCTTGAGGTCGAGATCACCCCGACCGGTGGCGAGGAGGACGGCGTCTCGCACGAGATCAACGACGAGCTGTACACGACCGTCGACGACGCGCTGCGTACGGCGGAAGCCCTTGGTCTCGGCGACAAGGGGCGCTATCTGCTCGCCGCCTCGTTCGGCAACGTGCACGGCGTCTACAAGCCGGGCAACGTCGTCCTGCGCCCGGAGCTCCTCAAGGACCTCCAGGAGGGCGTCGGCGCCAAGTACGGCAAGACCGCCCCGTTCGACTTCGTCTTCCACGGCGGCTCCGGCTCCACCGAGCAGGAGATCGCGACCGCGCTTGAGAACGGCGTCGTGAAGATGAACCTCGACACCGACACCCAGTACGCCTTCACGCGCCCCGTCGCGGACCACATGTTCCGCAACTACGACGGCGTCCTGAAGGTCGACGGCGAGGTCGGCTCGAAGAAGCAGTACGACCCGCGCACCTGGGGCAAGCTCGCCGAGGCGGGCATGGCCGGGCGCGTCAGCGAGGCCTGCGCGAACCTGCGCTCCACGGGTACGAAGCTGAAGTAACCGGCACCCGCCGGGGCCACGGGCCCGGCATCCCGCCTTTCAGGACGGGGTGCCGGGCCCGTCGCGTGGCGTCATGGCGCAGACTGGAACCCATGGCCATTCACAAGGATCTGCTCGGGGGACCGCCCCCGACCCACCTGCCCGACGACCCCGAGCCGCGCGAGCTGCTCGCGAACGGCGCGGCGCCCGCCGACGTCGCCGCCAAGTACCCCACCTCCTCCCTCGCCTGGGCGCAGCTCGCCGACGAGGCGTTCGAGCGGGGCAGCGTCGTCGAGTCGTACGCGTACGCCCGTACCGGCTACCACCGCGGCCTCGACTCGCTGCGCCGCAGCGGTTGGAAGGGCCACGGCCCGGTGCCGTGGGAGCACGAGCCGAACCGCGGCTTCCTGCGCGCCCTGCACGCGCTGGCCCGCGCCGCGCAGTCGATCGGCGAGCAGGAGGAGTACGAGCGCTGCGCCGGCTTCCTGAGGGACTCTTCGCAGACGGCGGCGGACACGCTGGGCTAGCCCCTGACCACGTGCGAGACCTGCCTGGGCGCCGCTGTGACCAGGCAGGTCTTGCCGTTTCGTGGGATGTTGCGGAGGATGCCGGTGGGGACCGGGGCCCCCGTGTCGGTAACGGCAGGGGCGGACCGCTACCCGTAGTACGTATTCAAGGAGACCGCGATGTCCGCGATGTCCCACGAGGCTCACGAGGCGGAGACCCCGAACCTCGATTTCGCCGGCACCACCCCTTACGAGGACTACGTCCAGGCGGACGTCCTCACCCACCTCCAGCACCCCCGCTCCGAAGATCCCGGAGAGATGGTCTTCCTGGTCACCACCCAGGTGATGGAGCTGTGGTTCACCGTCATCGTCCACGAGTGGGAGACCGCGTCGCACGCCCTGCGCCGCGACGACATCCCCGTCGCGGTGGCAGCACTCAAGCGCAGCATCCGCGAGCTGGAGGCGCTGAACGCCTCCTGGCGCCCGCTGGCCCAGCTGACGCCCGGGCAGTTCAACTCCTACCGCGCCGCGCTCGGCGAGGGGTCCGGATTCCAGTCCGCGATGTACCGCCGCATGGAGTTCCTGCTCGGCGAGAAGTCCGCGTCCATGCTGGTGCCGCACCGGGGCGCGCCGCGCGTCCACCAGGAGCTGGAGAAGGCGCTGCAGGAGCCCAGCCTGTACGACGAGGTCCTGGCGCTGCTCGCGCGGCGCGGGCACGCCGTTCCGGACGCGGTGCTGCAGCGCGACCTGACGCAGAAGTACGAGCCTTCGCCCGAGGTCGAGAAGGTGTGGACGGACCTCTACTCCGGTGACGAGAGCGATGAACTGGCCCGGCTCGGCGAGACGTTGACGGACGTCGGCGAGCTGGTGTGGCGATGGCGCAACGACCATCTGGTGGCGACGCGCCGCGCGATGGGCTCCAAGACCGGCACGGGCGGCTCCGCCGGGGTGGCCTGGCTGGAGAAGCGCGCAGTGAAGAACGTGTTCCCCGAGCTGTGGACTGCGAGGAGCCATGTCTGAGGCCCTGCTGAAGGCGCGAGCGGCGAAGCTCGACGCCGAGGACCAACTGGGCGCGAAGCGCAAGGAGTTCGTCCTCGACGACACCGTCTATCTGGACGGCAACTCGCTGGGTGCGCTGCCCGCCGGGGTTCCGGAGCGCGTCGCGGACGTCATCTCCCGGCAGTGGGGGCAACTCCGCATCCGCTCCTGGGACGAAAGCGGCTGGTGGACCGCGCCCGAGCGGATCGGTGACCGGATAGCGCCCCTGGTGGGCGCCGCCCCCGGCCAGATCGTGGTCGGCGACTCCACCAGCGTCAACGTCTTCAAGGCGCTGGTCGCCGCCGTACGCATGGCGGGTGACCCGGCAGGGGGGCGCGACGAGATCGTCGTTGACGCGACGACGTTTCCCACGGACGGGTACATCGCCGAGTCCGCGGCGCGGCTCACCGGCTGCCGCGTCGTGGCGGTCGCGCCCGGCGAGGTGCGGGGCGTCCTTGGCCCGCGTACCGCGGCGGTCCTCCTGAACCACGCCGACTACCGCACCGGACGCCTGCACGATCTGCCGTCCCTGACGGCCGCCGTGCACGAGGCGGGCGCGCTCGTCGTCTGGGACCTGTGCCATACGGCCGGTGCGCTGCCGGTCGGGCTCGACGAGCACGGCGTCGACCTCGCGGTCGGCTGCACGTACAAGTACCTGAACGGGGGGCCCGGTTCGCCTGCGTACATCTACGTACGGGCGGATCTGCAGGGGCGGTTCGACTCGCCGCTGCCCGGCTGGAACTCGCATGTGGAGCCCTTCGGGATGCGGGCGGAGTTCGAGGCGGCTCAGGGGGCTGTGCGGGGGCGTGTCGGTACGCCCGACATCCTCTCGATGCTGGCGCTCGAAGCGGCGCTCGACGTCTGGGACGGCGTCTCGATCGAGGCGGTGCGGGCCAAGTCCCTCGCGCTGACGGACTTCTTCCTGGAGTGCGTGGCGGCTTATGTCCCCGCGGGCCGGGTGGAGCCGATCACTCCGGCGGCGCATGGTGAGCGGGGCAGTCAGGTGGCTCTGCGGTGCGAGGACGCAGGGGATGTCATGCGGCGGCTGATCGAGGCGGGCGTGGTGGGCGACTTCCGCGCCCCGGACGTCCTGCGCTTCGGCTTCACACCGCTGTACGTGGGCTTCGCCGATGCGGAGCGGGCGGCGGGGGTGCTGGCCGGGGTGCTGGCCGGGTCCTAGCCTCCCCGTTACCGGGAAGGGGCGGGGTAGGGGAAGATCGCAAGAATCAGTCTCCCCGCCCCGCCGTTCCCCCCACCCGCAGAGAGGTTGTCGCAATGCCGGACGACGCCGCCGTGGCCCGCGATGCCGCCGAGGCCGACGCCGCCTTCTCGCACCCCGCGGTGCCGCCCGACGCCACCGCCGCGTACGGCGAACACCCCGACCAGGTCGTCGACTTCTACGAACCCCGCATCCGTACGGAAACCCCCGCCCCGCTCGTCGTCGTCCTGCACGGCGGCGCCTGGCGCGCCCCGTACGACCGGCAGCACATCACCCCCTTCGCGGACTTCCTCGCCAGACGCGGATTCGCCGTCGCCAACGTGGAGTACCGGCGGGGGAGTTCGATCCCCGTACAGGGAGAGGGGCCCGTCGCCGGGCGCTGGCCCGAGACGTTCGACGACGTCGCCGCCGCCTTCGACGCGCTGCCCGGCCTCGTCCGGGAGTTCCTGCCGTCCGCCGATCCGCGCCGCACCGTCGTGACGGGGCACTCCGCGGGCGGACACCTCGCCCTGTGGGCCGCCGCACGCCATGTGCTGCCCGTCGGCTCGCCCTGGCGCACCGAACGGCCCGCGCCCCTGCGCGGCGTCGTCGCCCTCGCCCCGATCGCCGACTTCCGGGTCGCTCAGGAGCTGGGGGTCTGCACGGATGCCGCACTCCAACTCCTGGGTGGGGAAGGGAAGTTCGAAGAAAGGCTCCCGCACGCCGATCCGGCCGCCCTGCTGCCGACCGGGATCGCCACCGCCGTGGTTCAGGGACGTACCGACATCGTCGTGCCGTACGCCGTATCCGAGGCGTACGCCGACGCCGCCGCGAAGGCGGGCGAGGTCGTCGGGGTCACGCTGCTCGAAGACGTGGGGCACTTCCCGCTGATCGATCCGGCGGCGGACGCCTGCGCCGTGGTCGCGGAGGAGATCGCGCAACTGGCCTACTAGGGACGGAGGCCGGGACTCACCCCTGGGCTACCCGTCATACCTGAGAGCTACGGCGCAAGTGAGTTCCCTGGTGTGATGCCGACTACCAGGCCTGATCCATAACTTCCTTTCCAGAGACGCGCATCGCGTACGACGCGTCTCGTACGGAAGGGAAGGCACCTCATGAAGCTCCGGGCCGGACGGCTGCGCCGCACTCTGCTCGCCGCACTGGTGGCCGGCGCCGTCGTCGTGCCGGTTTCGGCCGCGGCGCGCCCTCAGGTCCCGGCCCCCGCCCCGGCGGACATCCCGGCCCTGACGGCGGCCACGCTGGACACCGCGTACGACGCGAACCGCGCCAACGCCGCCGAGGCCGCGAAGATGGCCGAGCGGTACGGCGACCGGGACAGGGCGGCGCGGCTGCGGGCCATGGCCGGTCAGGAGCGGAACTTCCTCTCCTTCGACGGGCGCGGCGCGGGCCGCACCGCCGAGGTGCTCGGCGATCTGGCGGCGGCGGAACGGGTCGCCGTCCTGGTGCCGGGCTCGGACACCGGCATCGACACCTACGGGAGATTCCGTGCGGGAGCCGTCGCCCTGCACGAGCGGCTCGGCCCGCGCACGGCGGTCGTCGCCTGGCTCGGCTATGAGACGCCGGGCACGGTCAGCCCCGCCGTCCTGACGACGGACCGCGCCGAGGAGGCAGCGCCCGAACTCAGGTCGTTCGTCGGAGAGCTGAGTGCCGTCAATCCGGGGGCGCGTCTCTCGTTGCTCTGCCATTCGTACGGGTCGGTCGTGTGCGGCCGGGCGGCGGCGCAGGCGGCGCAGGGGCCGCAGGGCCTGGATGTCGCCGACATCGCCCTCTACGGCAGCCCGGGTGTCGGCGTCGACCGGGCCGCCGATCTCAAGTCCCGTACCCACACCCGGATTTGGGCGGGGCGCGGCGCGGGCGACTGGATCTCCGACGTGCCGCACAGCAGCGTCGGCCTGTTCGGGACCACCGTCGGCTTCGGGACGGACCCGGTGTCCCCCGGCTTCGGCGCGCGGGTTTTTCCTGCGGGCGACGGCGGCCACAGCGACTACCTGAAGCCGGGGTCCGTCGCACTGGACAGCCTCGCGCGGATCGTGCGCGGCCAGAGCCCGGAAGGGGCCTCTCATGCGTGACCTGCGTGACCTGCGTGGCCTGCGTGGCCTGCGTGCGCTCGTCCGCCGTGTCGACGACGCGACCCCGCCCGACCGCGACCGTGCCGTCGACGCCCTGCGCGCCCTCGCCATCCTCGGTGTCGTCCTCGGGCACTGGCTGGTCACCGCGATCGTGCCGGACAGCGGCGGGCTCCACGTGGCCAGCCCCTTGCGGCACCTGCCGTGGCTCGCGCCGATCTCCTGGGTGTTCCAGACGCTCGCCGTGTTCTTCCTGGTGGGCGGGCACGTGGCCGCCAAGAGCCATGCGTCGGCGCGGGCGCGCGGCACGGGCTACCGGGCGTGGCTGACGGTCCGGCTCGCGCGGCTCTTCCGGCCGGTCGCCGCCGTGCTCGTGCTGTGGACCGTCGCGGCGGGGTGCATGCTCGCGTCGGGCGCCGGCCTCGAGACCGTCCACACACTGGTCAAACTGGCGCTCTCGCCGCTCTGGTTCCTGCTGGTCTTCGCGGCGCTGACGGCGGCGACTCCGCTGGTGGCGCGGATCAACCCGCTGTGGCCGCTGGCCGTCGTACTGCACGTGGATCTCATCCGCTTCGGGCTCGGCGGACCGTCCTGGCCCGGCTGGATCAACGTGGCGGCGGGCTGGCTCGTGCCGTACACGCTGGGTGCCGCGTGGACGCGCGGCGAGCTGACCCGGCGTTCCGGCTGGGTGCTGCTCACGGGCGGTGCGGCGGCGACCGCCGGGCTCGTCCTGTGGGCCGGCTACCCGGCGTCGATGGTCGGCGTCCCCGGCGCCACGGTCTCGAACCTGGACCCGCCGACCCTGGCGGCCGTCGCCTTCGGCCTCGCCCAGTGCGGGCTCGCCCTGCTTGTGCGGGAGCCGCTCGGCCGGTGGCTGCGGCGGCCCGCGGCCTGGGCGGCGGTGGCGCTGGTGAACCTCTCCGCGATGACGGTCTTCCTGTGGCACCAGACCGCGCTCATGGCGGTCACCGCGCTCGGCCTGCTCGCGGGATCTCCGCTGCCGGGTCTTCACACGGTGCCGGACGGGCTCGGCTGGGTGCCCGCCAGGATCGCGTGGCTGCCGGTGTTCGCGGCCGGGCTCGCGGTGTGCTGGGCGGCGTTCCGTACGTACGAGCAAGGGGGCCGCGGGAGCGGCAGGGGCGGGCCGCGCGTGGTGCGGGTGCACCGGCCGGCACCGAAGTCGGTGCGGCGTGCTTAAGGTTGATCTTGTGGCGGGGGACAGCAGGACCGACGGGACCGGGGACGGCAAGCGGGGCAGAGAGGGCTTCGGCGGCTTCGTGCTGTCCGTGCTCCGGGTGCCGCGCGACCAGTTGTGGACCTTCGCGGCGATGCCGCTGCCGCCGCTGTCCAGGCCGCGCCGACTGCGCTGGTTGCCGCACGTCGTCGTCGTGTGGATCACCTTCGGCACGGTCGTCGGCAACCTCGGCCAGCTGGTGCAGCGCTACGGCCTCGGCCATGAGATCGGCTTCTCGCTCGCACTCGCGCAGGGCGTCGCGGTCGTGCTCGCCCTGTGGCGGCCGGTCCCCGCCTGGTGGCTCTCCCTGGCGGCGTCCGCCGTCACCGCGCTCTGCTCGACGGGGCACGTCGAGGACGCGCCGTGGCCATGGGGCCCGGCGAATCTCATCTCGCACGCCACGATCCTGCTGCTGCTCGCGCTGCGGGTGCCGACCGCGGGCGCCGTGACGGCGCTGCTGCTCAGCGCCGGGCTGCTGCCGGTGCTCCAGGATGTGCGCTCCCCATCCGTGTACGACAACACGATGCCGCTCGCCGCGGTCGTCTTCGGCGTCGTCACGCTGATCGGCATCGTCCTGCGCGGCCGCCGCGATGCGCGCACGCGCCTTGTCGAGCAGGAGGCGCTGACGGCGGAGGAGCGGGCCCGGCGCACTCTCCTCGAAGAGCGCGGGCGCATCGCACGCGAACTGCACGACGTGGTCGCGCACCACATGTCGGTGATCTCCATCCAGGCGCAGGTCGCCCCGCACCTGGTCAAGGAACCGCCCGACGAGCTGAAGGAGAACCTGGAGGGCATCCGGCAGAACGCCCTCGAAGCCCTGACGGAGCTGCGCCGCGTCCTCGGCGTGCTGCGCTCGGAGAACCCGGACGGCCTCGAAGCGGCCCCGCAGGCCCCGCTGCCCACCCTCGACCGGCTGACCGGCCTGGTGGAGAACGCCCGTGCCGCCGGCCTCACCGTCGACTGCGCCACCACCGGGGAGCGGCGCCCGCTGCCGCCGGGCGTGGACCTCTCCGCGTACCGGATCGTGCAGGAGGCGCTGAGCAACGCGATCCGGCACGCACCGGGCTCCGACGTGCAGATAGCACTTGCCCACACCAGACCCGGCCTGCGCGTCCGCATCACCAACACCGCGCCACGCACGGCGATTTCACCGTCACCAGGCGCCGGGCACGGCCTCCTGGGCATGCGCGAGCGCACGGCGATGCTGGGCGGAGACCTGACCACGGGCCCGACATCCGACGGCGGCTACGAGGTGTCCGCCTTCCTGCCGACCAACGGAGAGAACACATGAGCACCATCCGCGTACTGATAGCCGACGACCAGATCATGGTCCGCCAGGGCTTCACGGTGCTCCTCGACGCGGAGCCGGACATCGAGGTGATCGGCCAGGCGGTCGACGGGGCCGACGCGGTGGCGCGGGTCGCCGAACTCACCCCGGACGTCGTCCTGATGGACATCCGGATGCCGGAACTGAGCGGCATCGAGGCCACCCGCCGCATCACGTCCGCGCTGCCGGACGTCCGCGTGCTCGTCCTGACCACGTTCGATCTCGACGAGTACGTGTACGAGGCGCTGCGCGCGGGCGCGTCCGGCTTCCTCCTCAAGGACGCGTCGGCGGATCAACTCGCGGAGGCGGTAAGGGTGGTGGCCGCAGGCGACGCGCTCCTCGCCCCCGGCATCACCCGCCGTCTGATCGCCGAGTTCTCCCGCATCGGCCAGGGCCCGCGCGGCCCGCTGAAGCCGAGGGCCGGGGACCTGACGACACGCGAGACGGAGGTGCTCGCCCTCATCGCGCAGGGCCTGTCCAACGCGGAAATCGCGGCGAAGCTGGTCGTGGCCGAGCAGACGGTCAAGACCCACGTGGGCCGCATCCTGGTCAAACTGGGCCTGCGGGACCGCACGCAGGCGGCGGTGTTCGCGTGGGAGACGGGGTTGGTGCGGGCTGCGGGCAGCAATTAGAGCCGTCCGGCGATTGAGGACCGGGGTCTGGGGCAGAGCCCCAGGAGACGGCGGGGGACGGCCGATCAGACCTCGACCAGCAACTCTCGGAGCCCGCGGATCACGAAATTCGGCTTCCGCTCCGGCTCCGCCGCGAGGCGCATCTTCGGCGCCAGGCGGAGCAACGCACCGAGGGAAGCGCTCAGTTCCGCCCTCGCCAGCGCAGCGCCGATGCAGTAGTGGATCCCCGCGCTGAAGGAGATGTGCGGATTCTCGGCGCGGGTCAGGTCCAGTTCGGCGGGGTCGGTGAAGACCGCCGGGTCGTGGTTGGCGGAGCCGAAGAGGAGGGCGATCTCGCTGCCGCGCGGGATCACCGTGCCGTCGATCTCGATGTCGTCTAGGACCCAGCGTTCGAAGAGCTGGAGCGGGGTGTCGTAGCGCATCAGCTCCTCCACTGCCGTGGGGACGATCCGGGCGGGATCGCGTCGGAGCGCGGCCAGTTGCTCCGGGTGGCGGAAGAGTGCGTACCAGCCGTTGACGGTGGCGTTGACCGTCGCTTCGTGGCCCGCGTTCAGGAGCAGCACGCAGGTGGAGATCATCTCCTGCTCGCTGAGCGAATCGCCCTCGTCGTGCGCGGCGATGAGCCCCGAGATCAGGTCGTCGCCCGGCTTCTCGCGGCGTGCGGCGATGAGTTCGCGCAGATACGCCGAGAAGTCGAGGGAGGCGCGCACCGCCCGCCCGGCGGTCTCCTCGGAGGGGTTCAGTTCGTACATTCCGCAGATGTCGGCGGACCAGGGCCGCAGTTGGTCCCTGTCGCTCTCCGGGATGCCCAGCATCTGCGCGATGACGGCCACCGGCAGGGGTTCCGCCACCCGCGCGGCGAGGTCGCCGCCGCCCTCCGCCACCAGGTCCCGCACCAGCCGGTCCGCCAACTCCTCGACGTACGGCTTGAGTTGCTCGACCGTGCGGGGGGTGAACGCCTTCGACACCAGGCGGCGGATGCGGGTGTGGGTCGGCGCCTCCAGGTCGAGCATGCCGTTGTCGTTCAGGACGTGGAACGGCTCGTGCGCGGCCGGTGGCGCCTGCCGCCCGAACTCCTCGTGCGTGAACCGGTGCAGATAGGTGCGCCCGAGCCGCCGGTCGCGCAGCAGCGCCGACACATCGGCGTGGTGCGGGATCAGCCACTGGTCGGTGGGCTCGAAGTAGAGCACGCGCCCGGCCGCCCGCAGCCGTGGGTAGGCGGGGTACGGGTCGGCGATGAACTCCGGTGCCCAGGGGGTGAAGTCCGTGGTGGGGGCGTTCATGGGGGGACGGTAGCCGGGTCAGCCCGGCGTGACCAGTCTTGCCTCGTACGCGAAGACCGCCGCCTGGGTGCGGTCGCGCAGGCCCAGTTTCACCAGGATGCGGCTCACATGCGTCTTGATCGTGGACTCGGCCACCACCAGGCGCGAGGCGATCTCCGAGTTGGAGAGGCCCTGCGCGATCAGGACGAGGACCTCCGTCTCGCGCTCGGTCAGTTCGCCGTACTGCTGGGCCTGGACCGCCGCCGAGAGGCGCGGGGTCTCGCCGAGCCGGGAGAACTCGTTGATCAGGCGGCGCGTCACGGTGGGTGCGAGGAGGGCTTCGCCGGCTGCCACCACCCTTACGCCGTCGGCGAGCTGGCGTGCCGACGCGTCCTTGAGCAGGAAGCCGGACGCGCCCGCGCGCAGCGCCTCGTACACATACTCGTCCAGGTCGAAGGTGGTCAGGACCAGGACCTTGGAGTCGCCGTCCGACGCGATGATCTCGCGGGTCGCCTCCATGCCGTTGAGGACCGGCATGCGGATGTCCATCAGGACGACGTCGGGGGCGAGTTCGCGGACGCGGTCGACCGCCTCGCGGCCGTTGACCGCCTCGCCGACGACCTCGATGTCCGGCATCGCGTTCAGGAGTACGGAGAAGCCTTCGCGGACCATCATCTGGTCGTCGGCGATCAGTACGCGGATCGTCATTCCTTGCCTCCGGTGGGCTCCGACGCGGAAGCCACCGGCAGGAACACGGTGACCTCGTAGCCGCCGTCCTCGGTCTCCTCCGCAGTCATCTCGCCGTTCAGCATCGTGACGCGCTCGCGCATGCCGGTGATGCCGTGGCCGGCGCCATTCGAGAGGGGCGGGCGAAGCCCTCGTTGAGGGGCGGTGGTCGGGTGACGGGAGGGCGGCTTGACAAGGCCGGTGGCCGGGCCGTTCACGATGCGCAGGGCGAGGCCGCCCAGGACGTAGCCGACCTCGACGCGGGCCGTGGCGCCGGGTGCGTGCCGCAGGGTGTTGCTGAGGGCCTCCTGCACGATGCGGTACGCCGAAAGCTCGACGCCCTGCGGGAGTTCGCGGACCGCGCCGGTGACGATCTTCTCGACGCTCAGGCCCGTCTCGTCGACGTTCGCGATGAGCCGGTCGAGGTCGGCGAGGGTGGGCTGCGGGGCGTCCGGCGCCTCGTAGTCCTCCGCGCGTACGACACCGAGGACGCGGCGCAGCTCCGTCAGCGCGGCCACGGCGTTCTCGCGGATCGTGACGAACGCCTGCTCGAGCTCGGGCGGCGGGTTCTCCACGCGGTAGGGCGCGGCCTCCGCCTGGATGGCGACCACCGACATGTGGTGGGCGACCACGTCGTGCAGCTCGCGCGCGATCGTCGTCCGCTCCTCCAGGAGCGTGCGCTTGTCGCGCTCGATCGCGGTGACCGTCCGCTGGACGCTGACCTCGCGCTTGGCCTCGCGGCGGGTGTGCACGAGGGACGCGGCGAGGAGGGCGAGCGCGGAGAAGAAGAGCATCTCCGGGAGGTTCGTGGTGTACCCCGGGCTGAGGAAGACCTCGGCGGCGATGCCGTACGCCGCCGTGCCCGCCCACATCCACGCGGCGGTGCGCGGACGGGTCCGCAGGGTGATCACCGTCATCACGGCGAGGTGCGCGAGGAAGACGCTCGCGGGCCACGGGTAGCCGTCCCAGTGGCCGCCGAGGGCGCCGGCGAAGGGCGTGCTCGCGATCATGACCCACCAGGCGCCGACGGGCCTGACCAGGGTCATGACGACGGCGACGGCCGGGATGAGGCCGGTGATCACGTAGTCGAGGCCGAAGGAGTCCTGCGCGTACGCGAGCATGAAGGTGAAGAAGGCGGCCGTGCAGACCGCCGCGTGCGGGGTCCAGCCGGCGTACCTGCGTATCCGCGCCGGAAGCCGCCGGGTCACCGGCCCGTCCGTACGCATCTCTTGCAGCGGCCGGTAGGCGAAGGCGTCCCGGAAGAGGTCCTGGCGGAGCCCCCCGAGAGCGTCCATGGCCAGGCGGAACTCCGGGCTGCGGTTGCTGCCGGGGGCGGTCTTGGTCGCGTCAGTCACGCTTACGAAGGTACGGGGCCCTCGGGCGGGGGTCGTCCTCACCGGGAGGGGTTCCTGGGGGTCCGTCGCAGGTACTACGCGCTGGCCTGCGGCCTCGGGTCCCGTCTGCGTGGGCGGGAAAGGCTTGTTCGTTCAGCAGGGCCTCAGGTCAGCATGTCCCGGCGCCGCAGCCCCGCCAGCCCCGCAGCCACCAGAGCTGCCGCCAGGGCGAGCAGAACCAGCACCGGGCCCCACGTCATCTCCCCGCCCGGCAGCTTCGGAAGGTGGCCGAACGGGGAGAGGTCCAGCACCGCCCCCGGAAGGTCAAGCGCGGGGCCGATCCAGCCGATCGCCAGACACACCCCGGCCACGCCCCACGCCCCCACCGCCGCCCTCGGGAACGCCCCGACGAGCAGTACCGCAAGGCCGCCGAGCACCCAGATCGCCGCCACCTGCACCAGGCACGCGCCCAGCACGGGGCCGAAGTCCTGCCCGTACCCGAGCGCCAGGCCGAGACCGCCGACCAGCATCAGGACAGCCGCACCGCCGAAGGCGATGACCAGGTGGCCGCCGGCCCACCGCAGCCGCCCCACCGCGTTCGCGAGGACCGGCTCGGCCCGCTGCGACGTCTCCTCGCCGTGCAGCCGCAGCACGGAAGCGACGACGTACAGCGAAGCGATCATGGCAAGGATGCCGGTCATCGTGGCGAGGAACGCGTCCGTGAGGCCCGCCTGGCCGCCCATCCGCTCGATGATGTCGCGGGTGTTCTGGTTGTCGCCGACGATGTCCGCGGCCCCGTCCACCATCCCGCCGAAGACGACACCGGCGACGAGGAAGCCGAGCGTCCAGCCGAGCACGCCGCCCCGCTGCAGCCGCCAGGCGAGCGCCCCCGCCGTGCCGAGCCGGCCCGTCGCGGGCCCCGGCCGGGTCGGCAGGAAGCTCATCCCGACGTCACGCCGGCCCGCGAGGTCGTACGCCACGGCGCCCTGCGCCACGATCGCGGCGGCGATGAGCAGCAGCACCCACCACCGCTCACCGGCGTACGCGCGGAGGTTCTCGAGCCAGCCGAGCGGCGAGAACCAGGTCAGCGCGGACGAGCCGCCCTGCGTGCCCGCGTCCCCCGCGGCCTTCAGCACGAACGCCGTGCCGAGCACCGCCGACGTGAGCCCCTTGGCGAGCCGCGCGCTCTCCGTGAGCTGGGCGACGATCGCCGCCATGGTGGCGAAGAGCATGCCGGTGCCCGCGACCCCGAGCCCAAGGACGAGCGCGCCGCCCGCCCCCTGCCCGGCCATCCCTGCGGTGATCAGAATCCCCACCGCCGCGTTCGCCACGAACGCGGCGAGCAGCGCGGCGGTCAGCGGCGCCCGCCGGCCCACCATCGCGGCGGAGACCATCTCCTGGCGGCCGGTCTCCTCCTCCTCGCGGGTGTGCCGTACGACGATGATCAGGCTCATCACCGCGGCGAGCACCCCGGCGTAGACGCCGATGCGCCAGGCGGAGAGCGCGCCGACGGAGTCCCCGAAGACCGGCCCGTACATGGCCCGCATCGAGGAGTTGGCGTTCATCGACTCCATGGCGTCGGCGCGCTCGGCCGCGGTGCCGTACACCGACTCCAGGGAGCCCGGCATGGACAGGACCATGACCGCCACGACGAACACCCAGACCGGCATCATGACCCGGTCGCGGCGCAGCGCGAGCCTCAACAGGGCGCCCGTGCCCGCGAGTTGACGCGACCCGCCGTGCCGGGTCCGGAACGCCGAAGCGTCGGCGACGGCGGTCATCGCGCTACCGCCCCTTCGGCGCCGGCGGTGCGTACGTCGTCCTGGTAGTGCCGCAGGAAGAGCTCCTCCAGCGTGGGCGGCGTCGAGGTGAGCGAGCGGATCCCGGAGTCGGTGAGCGAGCGCAGGACCGCGTCCAGCTTGTCGGTGTCGACCTGGAGCCTGACCCGGTGCCCCGTCACGTCGACGTCGTGCACGCCGGGCAGGTGCGCGAGCCCGTTGGGCGGACCCGCGAGCTCGGCGGTGACGCTGGTGCGGGTCAGATGCCGCAGATCGGCCAGCGAACCCGTCTCGACGGTCCGGCCCTTCCTGATGATGCTGACGCGGTCGCAGAGCGTCTCCACCTCGCTGAGGATGTGCGAGGAGAGCAGGATCGTCCGCCCCCGGTCGCGCTCCTCCTCGACGCAGCTCTGGAAGACCTCCTCCATCAGCGGGTCGAGCCCGGAGGTCGGCTCGTCGAGGATCAGCAGGTCGACGTCGGACGCGAAGGCGGCGACGAGGGCGACCTTCTGCCGGTTGCCCTTGGAGTACGTACGCCCCTTCTTGGCCGGGTCGAGTTCGAACCGCTCGACGAGATCGGCGCGCCGGGCCTTGTCGAGCCCGCCCCGCAGCTTGCCGTACAGATCGATGACCTCGCCGCCCGACAGGTTCCGCCACAGGGTGACGTCGCCCGGCACGTACGCCACGCGGCGGTGCAGCTCGACCGCGTCGCTCCAGGGGTCCTGACCGAGGAGCTGGGCGGCGCCGGAGTCCGCGCGGAGCAGGCCGAGCAGGACCCGGATGGTCGTGGACTTCCCTGCGCCGTTGGGGCCGAGGAAGCCGTGGACCTCGCCGGTCTCGACGTCGAGGTCGAGACCGTCGAGCGCGTGCGTCCGTCCGAACGACTTGTGCAGTCCGGAGACGGTGATTGCCTTCGTCATGTTTCAGAACGTACGCTACTTTCACAAAGTTGTGAAGTTAAGGAAGCGTATAAACTCGGCAGTGCTCGCACGCACGGGGGAGATGACAGGGGAGATGATCGGCACATGCCCAACGAGCCCGCACCGGGGGAGCCCGCCCGCGACGCGGAGGTCCACTCGCGTTTCGTCGAGAAGTTCGCCGCCCAGCTGGTCGAGGCCGGTATGCCGAGGATGCCGTCGAGGATCTTCGCGGCGCTCCTCGCATCGGACTCGGGCGCGCTGACCTCGGCGGAGCTCGGCGAGCAGCTGCGGATCAGCCCCGCCGCGGTGTCGGGCGGGGTGCGCTATCTCTCCCAGCAGCACATGGTCGCCCGCGAGCGTGAGCCCGGCTCGCGGCGCGACATCTTCAGGGTGCACAGCAACCAGTGGTACGAGGCGCTCGGCAACCGGGACGCGGTGCTCAAGCGCTGGGAGGACGCCCTGCGCGACGGCGTCTCAAGCCTCGGAGCCGACACCCCCGCGGGGCGCCGGCTCGCCGAGACGCTTGCGTTCTTCGAGTTCGTCCAGTCGGAACTGGAGGGAATGATGGAGCGCTGGCGCGTGCACCGGCAGTCCCTCTTCGGTGCGTGACCCCTCTCCGGGGGACTGCCTACTTCGGGTCGCGGTTGAAGGACGCCTTCGACCAGAAGTAGCCGAGCACGGTCAGGGCCAGGCACCAGCCGATCGCGAGCCAGCCGTTGTGGCCGATCTCGGTGCCGAGGAGCAGTCCGCGCAGGGTCTCGATGGCCGGTGTGAACGGCTGGTACTCGGCGATCGGCTGGAACCAGCCCGGCATCGCGTCGACCGGCACGAAGGTGCTGGAGACGAGCGGCAGGAAGATCAGCGGCAGCGCGTTGTTGCTTGCCGCCTCGGCGTTCGGGCTGATCAGGCCCATCCCGACCGCGATCCAGGTGAACGCGAGGGAGAACAGCACGAGCAGCCCAAGGGCCGCGACCCATTCCACGGCCGTGGCGTCCACGGAGCGGAAGCCGATGGCGAGGCCCACGGCCCCGACGACGAGCACGCTCAGCACGCACTGCAGCACGCTGCCGACGACGTGCCCGATGAGGATCGACCCGCGGTGGATCCGCATGGTGCGGAAGCGGGCGATGATGCCCTCGTTCATGTCCGTGGCGACGGACACCGCGCTGCCGATCGTGGTGCCGCCGATGGTCATCAGCAGGATGCCCGGGACGAGATACGCGATGTAGTCGGACCGGTCCGCCGCCCCGTTCCCGAGGCCGGCGCTCATCACGTCGCCGAAGATGTAGACGAAGAGCAGCAGCATCATGACCGGCGTGAGCAGCAGGTTCAGCGTGAGGGACGGATAGCGCCGGGCGTGCAGGAGGTTGCGCCGCAGCATCGTGGACGAGTCACGCACGGCGAGGGTCATGGGGGTCATCGGACGGCCTCCTTGGCCTGGTTGGCCTGGTTGCTTCTGTCGGTGCTGCCGGTCAGGGCGAAGAAGACGTCGTCGAGGTCGGGGGTGTGCACGGTCAGCTCGTCGGCCTCGATGCCGGCGGCGTCCAGCCAGTCGAGGACGGCGCGCAGCTCGCGCTGGCTGCCGTCGCTGGGCAGCTGCAACGACAGCGCCTCGTCGTCACAGGTGGCCCCGTGCAGGGCGTCCGCGGCGGACCGGTAGACGGCGGGGTCGGTGAAGCGGAGGCGGATGTGTCCGCCGGGGATGAGCCGTTTGAGCTCATCGGCGGTGCCCTCGGCGGCGATCTTCCCGTCGTTCAACACCGCGATGCGGTCGGCGAGTTCGTCGGCCTCTTCGAGGTACTGGGTGGTGAGGAAGACGGTGACGCCGTCGGAGACCAGCTCGCGGATGATGCCCCACATGTTGTGGCGGCTGCGCGGGTCGAGGCCGGTGGTCGGCTCGTCGAGGAAGATGATCCGCGGGCTGCCCACCAGAGTCATGGCGATGTCGAGCCGCCGCTTCATGCCGCCGGAGTAGCTCTGGGCGGGCTTCTTGGCGGCGTCGACGAGGTCGAAGCGCTCAAGCAGTTCGGCGGCGACCCGCCGCCCCTCGCGCTTGGACAGGTGGTGCAGATCCGCCATGAGGAGCATGTTCTCCTCGCCGGTGATCAGCCCGTCGACGGCGGAGAACTGCCCGGTGACGCCGATCGCGGCCCGCACCCCGTCCGGGGATGTGGCGACGTCGTGGCCCGCGACCTGGGCCTGTCCGCCGTCGGCGGAGATGAGCGTGGAGAGGATCTTCACGGCGGTGGTCTTGCCCGCGCCGTTCGGCCCGAGCAGCGCGAAGACGGACCCGGCCGGGATGTGGAGATCGATGCCGTCGAGCACGGTCTTGTCGCCGTACGACTTGCGCAGACCGACGGTGGAGACGGCGGCCGGGGGCAGCTGACCGTTCCCTTGACGTGATGTGGGCATGACAGAAGAAGGCATGGGCCCTCCCGTTCGAAGGCTGAGGGGATGGAAGTCGCTGGGGGAGTGAGTGAGTTGAGGCCGGGTGAAGAGGTGGTGTCAGGCCTTGGCGCGACGGATGTCGATGTTGCCCCAGTTGGTACGGGCGTGGACCTTGACGGTGTCCTCGGTCCGCTCGGGGGCCTCGGAGGAGGTGAGCGTGTTGCGCACCTGCCCGCGGTTGGAGTTGACGTCGAGCCAGGCGGCCGTGCCCTCGCGGATGCCGATCTCGATGGAGCCGTTGGAGGTCTCCAACTGGACGGTGCCGCGGGCGACTTCGGCGATGCGAAGGACGCCGTTGGTGGAGGTGCCGGTGACCGACGACTCGGCGCGCGCGATGTCGATGGAGCCGTTGGCGCCGTTCACCCGCAGTTCGCCGGTCACGGTGCCGACGGTCGTGGTGCCGTGCGAGTTCTTCAGGACGGCGGGTCCGTCGACGGTGCCGACGCGCACGTTTCCGGTGCTGCTGGTGATGTCGGCCAGGCCTTCGACCCGGTCGACGGTGATCGTGCCGTGCGCCGCCTTCATCTGCAGCGGTCCTGTGGTGTCGAGGCGGACGTCGCCGGCCGAGGACTTCACGTGGACCTCGCCGAGCCGGCCCTCGCCGAGCAGCCTGGCCGCGGCGCCGGACACGTCGATGTCCGAGCCCGTGGGCAGTTCCACCGTCACGTCGACGGTGCCGGCGCGGCCGAGCAGATTGGCCTTGGGCGTCCTGACGGTCAGGGCGCCGCCGGCGTACCCGACCTCGGTCTGGTCGGCCGCCCGGACGTCCAGGTCCTTCTTGGGGTCGCGGGGCCGCACTTCGACGACGGTGTCGATGCGGTCGGCCGCGGTGAACTGGATGGACCCGGCGTACACGTGCGCCGTGACCGAGATCGGTTCGGGAGTGTCGAAAGAAGGCATGGCTGTCCCGTCCTCTTGGGTCTTCAGGGCGTCCCCGCTGGTGGGACGTGGTGTGAGTGAAGTGGTGCGGGCAGGGGGGCGCGGCTAACGCACCCAGCCCGTGAAGCTCTGTCCGACCGTCTGGGCCTTCTCCGGCGTACGCGGCCGGGTGCCGCCGTCGACCGCGGCCGACACCGCCCGCACCAGCCACGCGTTGACCGACAGGCCCTCGCGGCTCGCGGCCTCCTCGGCGCGCGCCTTGAGGTGGGCCGGCAGCCGCAGATTGACGCGGGCGGTGCCGCTGTCCTCGCTGTCGACCGGGGCGGGGGGCGTGAACGATTCGACGGGCGCGGCGGGCTCCTCGGGGGCGCCGCCGTAGGTGGGCGGCGGTGTCACCACGAAGTCCGGGTCGGTACCGCGCAGCCGTACGTCGACCGAGCCGGGGGCGAGGTCACGGGTGATCTCGTCCATCGCGGCGGAGAGCACGTTGAGCATGGTCAGACGGGTCGCCGACTCCAGGGGAGCGGTGAGCCGCTCGGCCAGCTCGCGGGCTTCGTCGCCGCCGGCTTCGGCGGCCACCGCGAGTTCGCGGCGGAGGGTGTCGACGTACGGGGTGAGGTCCATAACGCCATCATGGCACCACAGTGGCGCCATGCGCAAGCTTTGGTGGCACCTTGCGTGGGGTGAGGTAGAGGGAAGCCGCGCTGACCTGCGCAAACGTGGGGAAGGTGACCTGGATGGCGGTGTTCCTGCGCCTGCGCGTGTGGCCCTAGGGGCGGGAGATGGCACCAGATGGCGCCGGGTGGTGCCGAGTGGTGCCAAGTGGCGCCGGATGGCATCAAGCCGCACCACGACGATTGAGCCTCCGATTCGACCGCAGGTGCGTCGTGGCTGGTCGCGCAGTTCCCCGCGCCCCTTCGGGGCGCCCCCATCACTTCGGCAAAGTAAGCCCCCAGGCCCGCGGCCGCACCGTCCAGGTCCGGGTCCGCACGGGCCCCGCCACCACCGCGTCCGCCCGGTAGCGGAAATCCGCCCCGGAAACGGTGATCGTCCGGGCCCGCACCCGCAGCGCCGCCGCCTCCGCGCCCACCGACGCACGGCGGACCTCGACCTCCGCGTAGCCCCCGTCCCCCGGGGTCAGGAAGAGGCCCTCGACCGGCTGGTCCAGGTCCACCACGAGCACCCCGTCCGCCTCGACCCGCAGCCGCGCCGGCGCGGGCCCCGGCACCGAAGCCACCCGCGAGGGACGCGAGGGCCGGGACGCGAGGGTGCGTACGAAGGACTGGCAGCTGCGGAGCCACGGATGGTGCCCATCGGCATCCGCCACCCCGCCAGAAGCCCCACCGGAAGCCCCGCCGACGTCCCCCGCACCGGAAGAGCCCCCCGCCCCGGCCGCGGCGCCCACGCCAGAAATGGGCGGAATCCGCAGCTCCCCGAGCACCACCCCGTCCCGGTCGTCCACCAGCAGATCCAGCCGCCGCTCCACCCCTTCAAGCACCGCCCGCGCCGCCGCGACCGCCCCGGAGGGCACTCCGAGCGCCCGCGTGAGGACTTGTGCGGCGCCCACGGGAACGACCGAAAGCGCGCACGAAGCCAGCTCCCGCTCCCGGTGCAGGACCGCCACGGCCCGCACCAGAGCCCGGTCGTCACCCACCACCACCAGACGCCTCGCACCCCTCCTGGCCAGCGCTTTCGCGAAATCCTCTGGGCCATCGGGGAGGCAGACCCGGACGGCGGCGGCCGCGCCGAGCACATCCTTCGCGATCCGTACCGACTCACCGTCCGTGCGCCGGGCGACCGGGTCGATGACGACTAGCAGCTGGTCGCGAGCCGACACGTCCGTCCTTCCTCGGGTAGCATCTTTGTGCAAGAGCCCCTTGCGCTATTGCGCCAGGGGCTTCGTCTATTCCGGGGCAGCATCCAAGGCACACCCATATGGCGGCTACGGCCCCTGACCTTGGACATGCCCCGCCCGGAAGGGGTGTACGCCTGTGCCCGCACTTGTGCTGCTCGGTGCTCAGTGGGGTGACGAAGGCAAGGGAAAGGCCACTGACCTGCTCGGTGGCTCCGTGGATTATGTGGTGCGCTACCAGGGCGGCAACAACGCCGGCCACACGGTCGTCGTAGGCGACCAGAAGTACGCGCTGCATCTCCTCCCTTCCGGGATTCTCTCCCCGGACTGCGTGCCTGTCATCGGCAACGGAGTCGTCGTCGACCCGTCGGTCCTGCTCTCCGAGCTGAGCGGTCTGAACGAGCGCGGCGTCGACACGTCGAAGCTGCTGATCAGCGGCAACGCGCACATCATCACGCCGTACAACGTCACCGTCGACAAGGTGACGGAACGCTTCCTCGGAAAGCGGAAGATCGGCACGACGGGGCGCGGCATCGGCCCGACCTACGCCGACAAGATCAACCGCACCGGCATCCGCGTACAGGACCTCTACGACGAGTCGATCCTGCAGCAGAAGGTCGAGGCGGCGCTCGAGATCAAGAACCAGCTCCTCACGAAGCTGTACAACCGCCGCGCGATCGAGGCGGAGCAGATCGTCGAGCAGCTCCTCGTGCACGGCGAGAACATCAAGCAGTACGTCGCCGACACGACCCTGATCCTCAACAACGCGCTCGACGACGACAAGGTCGTCCTCTTCGAGGGCGGCCAGGGCACGCTCCTGGACGTGGACCACGGCACGTACCCCTTCGTCACCTCCTCGAACCCGACCGCGGGCGGCGCCTGCACGGGTACGGGCGTGGGCCCGACGAAGATCAGCCGGGTCATCGGCATCCTCAAGGCGTACACCACGCGGGTCGGCGCGGGCCCGTTCCCGACCGAGCTGTTCGACCAGGACGGCGAGGACCTGCGCCGCATCGGCGGCGAGCGCGGTGTGACGACCGGCCGTGACCGCCGCTGCGGCTGGTTCGACGCCCCGATCGCCCGCTACGCGACCCGCGTGAACGGCCTGACGGACTTCTTCCTCACGAAGCTCGACGTCCTCACCGGCTGGGAGCAGATCCCGGTCTGTGTCGCGTACGAGATCGACGGCAAGCGCGTCGAGGAACTCCCGTACAACCAGACCGACTTCCACCACGCGAAGCCGGTCTACGAGTACCTCCCCGGCTGGTCCGAGGACATCACCAAGGCCCAGACCTTCGCCGACCTGCCGAAGAACGCGCAGGGTTACGTGAAGGCCCTGGAGGAGATGTCCGGCGCCCCGATCTCCGCGATCGGCGTGGGTCCGGGCCGTACGGAGACGATCGAGATCAACTCGTTCATCTAGTCGGTACGTTGCGGGGGCGCCCCCGGTCGACTTCGGTCGGCCGGGGGCGTTCCGCTGTCTCCGGGGCTGTCGCACTCACGCGCGCCGGCGGCGCCAGTACGCGACCGCCGAGGGTCGCCGGGCAGCCGCCAGATCCCGACGGGGAGCACGACCAGGGGGATGGCGTGCGCGACGAGCTCGGCCCGGCGGGCACGGGCCGCTCGGTCCGAGTCGCCCCTGTGGTCGGCCGGGCTTCCGTCTCGCCTACCGCGTATGTCGTGGTCATGCCTCCGGCTAGAAGGGGCTCACCCGTCCTTCTCGTACGTCAAACCCTTGTCCGTGCCCGTGTTCTCGCGGTGCAGGCGGCCGTCCGACAGCAAGGTCACCGTGCTCGCCGTGCCCGCCTTGCAGGAGGACGCCGGCTGGCCGACGATGACGTCCGTCGGGCCGATGCGCAGGGTGTTGCCGCTGGCCGACTCCAACTTGCCCTGGAACACGCAGTGGTACGTGCCGCCCGTGTCGGTCGGGCCGTCCGCCGTGATCGACAGGACCGTGTCGCCGATCTCGCCCTGCTGGAAGACGAGTTCACGGGAGTTGTGGCCCAGGTCGTTCTCGATGGCGCCGCTCCAGGTGCCGAGGAACTTCTCCGGGACCTCGCCGTCCTCGTTCTTCTCGTCCGCGGCGGATGTGGGGGGCGATTCGGGCTCCGACGACTCTTCCTCCGAGGGCGTGCCCTGCTCCGAAGGGGCGCTGGACGTCGGTGACTTGGAGCTGTCGCCGCCCGCCTTCGCTTCGCCCTCGCCCTTCATCACCGCGTACACGCCGCCGCCCGCGCCGATCGCCACTATCAGCGCCACCGCGATCAGCGCGGCGGTCGAGCGGCCGCTGCGGCGCGGGGGTTCGGCCATGGGGGTCACGACCGGGCCGTACGGAGGCGTGGGGCCGTATCCGCCCTGTTGCGGGTAGCCGTAGGGAGTGGGCGGGAGTTGGGGCTGCTGCGGCTGGGGGTGTTGCTGGGGGTAGCCGTACGACGGGCCCGGCGGGGGTGTGGGGGGCGGGGTGCCCGAGATCATGGTGGGGAGGTGGTCCAGCGGGGCCTCGCCCGGCTTTCCCGGTGGGGGCGGGGTGTCGTCGGCCGGCGGGTTGTCGGGCGTGGCGGCCGGTGCGGCCGGCGCCTCTGCGGCCGCCGCTCCCTTCGTCAGTTCCTTCGGCGGGGCCAGGGAGACGGGGGAGCTCTCGTCCGGATTCTCCGTGTCCAGCAACTGCACGGCGTGGCGGCCCAGTTGAGCCACCAGCGCCCCCGGAAGCCAGGGGTCGCGCGTGCGGCCGCCGTCGCCGAGGGTGTCCTCCGCGCCCGTACGCTCCAGGATCTGCTCCAGCGTCGGACGGTCCGCCGGGGTCTTGCGGAGGCAGTCGGCGACCAGCTCGGCCAGCTCCTCCGGGAGCGCCGACAGGTCGGGCTCCTCCTGCGCGATACGGAACATCAGCGCGTGCACGCCGCTGTTCGCCGTGCCGAAGGGCAGCGCCCCCGACGCCGCGTACGCGAGGACCGAGCCCAGGCAGAACACGTCGCACGCCGGAGTGACCCGGTCGCCCCGCACCTGCTCGGGTGCCATGAAGCCGGGGGAGCCGACGAGCGCGCCGGTGCGGGTGAGGCCGCCGTCCGTCACCGTCTCCAGGGCGCGGGCGATGCCGAAGTCGATGACCCGGGGGCCGTCGATCGTGACAAGGACGTTCGACGGCTTGAGGTCGCGGTGGATGAGGCCCGCCGCGTGAATGTCCTTGAGGGCGTTGGCGAGTCCCGCCGCGAGGATCTTCACGGAACGCTCGGGCAGCGGGCCGTGGTCCTGCGAGATGACGCTCTGCAGGGAGGGGCCCGCGACGTATCCCGTCGCCAGCCAGGGAATCGCCGCCTCGGTGTCCGCGTCGAGCACCGGCGCCGTCCACGCGCCGCCGACCCGCCGGGCCGCCTGGACTTCCTGCCGGAAGCGGTTCCTGAACTCCTCCTGCTCGGCGAGTTCTTCGCGTACCAGCTTGACCGCGACCGTGCGCCCGCGGTCGGAGCGCGCCAGATAGACGTGCCCCATCCCGCCCGCGCCGAGCCGAGCGAGCAGCCGATAGACGCCTATTCGCTGTGGATCCCCGGGCCCGAGCTTCTCCATCGCCGCGCGACCTCCCCCGTTGGTGTGCAACGAATCGAGTTTAGTGCGGTCGTGGGACGGGGTGGGGCTGACTGTCTGCTACGGGTCCGTAACGGGTTTCGCATCGCCTTCCAGTTGTGCCATGGCATCGTCTTCCAGTTGTGCCACCGCCCGGGAGAGTCGCTCCAACACCCGTACCGTCTCGGCGAATTCCGCCTCGCCGAGCGTGGCCGCAAGGCGCGCCGCCATTTCCGCATGGCCGGGGCCGATCTTCTCGACGGCCGCGCGGCCCTCGTCCGTGGGGCGCAGGAGCTTCGCGCGGCGGTGGGCCGGGTTCGGCACGTACTCGGCGAGGCCCCGGCGCACCAGGAGGTCGGCGATGCGCTGCACGCTCTGCCGGGTGATGCCCATCGCGCGGGCGATCCCGGCGACCGGCAGGGGCTCGCGCAGCACCGCGCCGAGCACCTGCCACCAGGCGGCGGTGAGCCCGCCCGGCCTGGCCAACTCCTCTGCCACGGAGAGGAATTGGCCGTTGAGCCTGAAGACCCCGAGCGCGGTGCGGGAGAAGAGGTCCTGCTGCTCCCGCACCCGGTCCTGGTCCGTGCTCACGACTCGAGCACCTCGTACGCGGACGCGTCCGAGTCGTGGAAGAGGCGGTACCAGGCGTCCAGCTTCTCGCCCTCGAAGGCGCCGAGCCGCCCGAGCACCTCGCGGGCGAAGGCGACCGGCTCGGTCGGGCCCGCCGTGATCAGGTCGCCGTCGGTGACGGCGTCCGCGTCGACGTACCGCTCGCCGCCCTTGTAGCCGGTGGCCGCGAGGTAGAACGACACCGCGCTGGTGTGCGCGCGGTCGTCGAGCAGCCCCTCGCGGGCGAGCCCCGCGGTGGCACCGCAGATCGCGGCGACCGGCACGCCCGCGTCGAGGAAGGCGCGTGCGGTGCGGGCGAAGGGGGCGAGGTCGTCGCCGGTGTCCCACAGGTCGGCGCCCGGCAGGATCAGCAGCGAGCTGTCCTCGGGGCGCAGCTCGGCGAGGTCCAGATCGGGCTTGATGCGTACGCCGGCGACCGTGGTGACGGTGTCGGGCGAACCGGCGGCGACCGTGCGGATCTCGTGTCCGGTGCGGGCGAGGTACGCCGTGGCGTATCCGGGCTCCCAGTCGGCGAGTGTGTCGTAGACGGCCAGGTGTACGGGCTTGCGGAACATGAGCAATACCTCCGCTGGTTCGGCTGCCGTTCTCCGTGCTGTGCTTACGTAAGCATGCTGTCAAAACGACAGCATGCTGTCAATAGGGTCCAAGGGAGGTCTGTACGGCGGGCCGCGCGGGTTAACTTCCGGCAGGGGCGGCGTTAACCCGCCGATCCCTAGCGTCCCGGTCATGGACAGCACACAGACCACCCTCGAACAGACCGGCCAGATCGCGGCCCACCTCGGCCTCGACCTCGTCGCCGTGACCCTGCTGACCTTCGGCGTCTTCTATCCGAGGCACCGCAGGCGCGAGCTGGTCCCCGCCTATCTCGCCCTGAACGTCGCGCTGTTCGCGGTCGTCGCAGCCCTCGCGAGCGCCGGCGGCGACGGCGGACTCGCGCTCGGCTTCGGGCTCTTCGGGGTGCTCTCGATCGTGCGGCTCCGCTCGGACGCGGTGCAGCACCAGGAGGTCGCGTACTACTTCATCACCCTCGTCCTCGGCCTGCTCTGCGGCCTTCCCGCGCTCTCGCTGCCGATGGCGAGCGGCCTCGCTGCCGTCCTGCTCCTGGTCATGTACGTCGCCGACCACCCGCGCCTGTACGCCGGTGACCGGCGGACGGTCGTCACGCTGGACGCCGTGTACCGGGAGGAGACCGCGCTGCGCGCCGAGCTCGCGCGGCGCCTGGGGGAGCCGCTCGGCTGGACCGTCCAGGAGGTCGACTACGTACGCGACCTGATGGTTGTGGAAGTCCGGTTCCGGCAGCCGGAACCTTCCGGGCGGCCCGGGGAGTTCGCAGGAGTACGTACAGCACAACGACGACGCACGACCCGGTCCCGCACGCCTGCCCCCGCACCCCAGAAGGAGACCGTGTGAACCCCGCCGTACGCGCCATCGGAAGGGCCGCGCTCGCCGCGCACCCCATCGCGCTTGACGAGGTGAACGCGCGGGCGGAACTGCTCGCCCGCTACGACAACAGCTATCTCGTGCCGGTCGAGATATTCGAGGACCTGGCCGCGCTGCTCACGGATCCCCGCCGTCCCTCGGGCCCCTTCCGGGCCCTGAGCATCGGCGGCAAGCGCTGGTTCGGCTACCACTCGACGTACTACGACACCCCTGAGCTGCTGACCTTCCACGAGCACCGGCAGGGGCGGCGGCTGCGCTACCGCATCAGGGAGCGGCTCTACCAGGACAGCGGGGAGCGGCAGTTCGAGATCAAGCTGAAGAGCGGGCGCGGCGAGACGGTCAAGCACCGGCAGCGTCTGGAGGGCGACGACCACGTCCTGGACGCCGCACGGCAGGGCTATCTGGCGGGAGTGCTGAGGGGTTCGTACGGGATCGAGGCGCCGGGCGGTCTGACGAAGGCGCTGGTCACCGAGTACCAGCGGGCGACCTTCGTCGCCGACGGGCAGCGGGTGACGTGCGACGCGGGGCTCGTGGTGCGGGACATGGCCACGGGGCGGACGGTGGAGGCGGACCGCGGTCTCGTGCTCGTGGAGACCAAGACGCAGGGGCATCTGACGGAGGCGGACCGGGTCCTTCACCGGTATGGGGTGCGGGCCGCTGACTTCACCAAGTACTGCGGTGGATTCGCCGCGCTGCGGCCCGAGTTGGGCATCAACCGGTGGGCGCGTGCGGTGCGGACCGCGTTCCCGCGGGCGGGGGTTGCGGCGCGCGGGGGAAGGTGAGGGTGACCCGGGTGCCGGGGGCGGCGTCCGCCGTGGCGAACGTGCCGCCCGCGTCCTCGGCCGTCCGGCGGGCGATGTCCAGGCCGAGACCGGTGGAGCCGCCGCCGCTGGTGCCGCGTTCGGCCGCGTACGTCGCGGGGAGGCCGGGGCCTTCGTCGGCGACCGTGAGTTCGGCGGTGCCCTGCGCGGTGACGCGGACGGTGATGCGGAAGGCGGTGCCCTGGGGGGTGTGGTCCAGGACGTTGCCGATGAGGGCGTCGAGGGCGGCGGCAAGCTCGTCCTCGGGGACGGGCACGGGAATCCGCTCTTCAGGGGTTTGTGTCTCGGTCGTACGGCCCTGATCCTCGGCCAACGGCAGCCAGAAGGCGGCGCGTTCGCGGGCCACGGATGCGAGGTCGGCGTGCGGGGTGTCCCGGAGGGGGCGGCGGGCCTTGCGGATGACGTCGTCGACGCTGCGTTCGAGGGCGGCGACATCCGCGGCGATGCGGTGCGCCTCTTCCGTGTCCCGCAGGGTCTCGGCGTCCAGACGGAGGGCGGCGACGGGGGTGCGCAGGCGGTGGGCGAGGTCGGCGGCGTTCTCGCGCTCGGCGGCGAGGAGTTCGTCGATGCGGGCCGCCAGGCGGTTCAACTCGCCCGCCACCAGGCGGAGTTCGGGTGGACCCTCCGGGGTGGCGCGGGCGGTGAGATCGCCTGCGGCGAGGCGGTCGGCGGTGCGGGCGAGGCGGCGGGTGGCGCCGACGAGCCGTGCGCCGAGCCGGTCGGCGAGCAGCAGCCCGATGAGTACGAGCCCGACCCCGATCCCGGCGAGCACGAGCCAGGACGTCATCATCCCCGCGTACAACTGGCCCTCGGTGAGCGTGACTTGGACGACCGCGGTGCCGCCTTCGGCGCCCTGGACGGGGACCAGGACCTGGCGGCCCCCGGTGGAGGGCTCGTAGGTGAAGGCGCGACCGGTGCGGGCCAGGCGGATGGCGTCGGTGACGGGCGGCGTGCCCTTCGCCACGGGCGGCCCGATGCGGGACCCGTCACCCAGGATGAGTGAAGTGGCGGGCAGACCGGGGGTGTTGACGCTCTCCACCGTCTGCTCTGCGGTCTCGCGCTCGGCCGCGGTGGCCAGGGCCGGTCCCAGGGCATGGGCCACCCACTGGGCACGGGCGGTGGCCTCGGCCGTGGCCCGGTCGGCGGCGTGGGTGCGGGTGAGGAGGGTCAGCGGCACGAGGAGGGCGGTCAGGACGAGGGCGGTCGTGGCGGCGGTGAGGAGCAGGAGTCGGCCGCGCATCAGCCGGCCTCTGGGTCTTGGGTCCGGCCGGGCATCAGCTGGCCTCTGGGTCTTGGGCCTGGCCGCGCATCAGCCGGCCTCTGGGTCTTGGGTCCGGCCGGGCATCAGCCGGCCCCTGGGTCTTGGGCCCGGCCGGGCTTCGGTGGCTCGGCGTCTTCTTCCGGTGCACCGCCGTCGTGGGGCGCCCGGCCCTTTGGACCCTCACGTGCGTCTCGCGACTGCGGGTCGTCCGGGGGCGTCAGCTTTACGCCCACCGTTCGGATCGTGTGGAGGTAGCGGGGCGCTTGGGCCGTCTCGCCCAGCTTTCTGCGCAGCCAGGAGAGATGGACGTCCACCGTCTTGTCGGCGCCGCCCAGGGGCTGTTGCCAGACCTCGGCGAGGAGTTCGCGGCGGGAGACCACCTGGCCTGGGCGGTGGGCCAGGTAGGCGAGGAGGTCGAACTCGCGCGGGGTGAGGTCGATCGGGGTGCCGTCCAGGGAGACCTCGCGGGCGGCGGGGTCGATGGCCAGACCGCCGATGTGGAGGGGCTCCTCGACCTCGTCCGCGCCGAGCCGCCGCAGCACGGCCTTGACGCGGGCGTCCAACTGGGCGGCGCCGAAGGGCTTCACGATGTAGTCGTCGGCCCCGGCCTCCAGGACGGAGACCATCTCCGGCTCCTCGTCGCGGGCCGTCGCCACGATGACGGGTACGTCGCTGACCGCGCGGAGCATACGAAGCACCTGGGCCCCGTCGACGTCCGGGAGCCCCAGGTCGAGCACGACGAGGTCGGGCCTGCTGGTGACCGCCGCGTCGAGCCCCGCCATGCCGGTGGGCGCCGTCGCGACGGCGTGCCCCTTGTCGCGCAGGGCGCGCACGAGGGCGCCGCGCAGCTGTGGATCGTCCTCCACGACGAGAAGATGGGCCATACAACCACCGTAGTCAGGGGCTTTGGGCGGCCCTTAACCGGGCGTTAGGAAACTGTGCGCCAGAGTTGCCGTATGAGGAAGTCGGTATGAGGACGTCGGCATGAGGAAGTGGCGGAGCGCGGCGGTGACGGCCGCGTGGGTGGCGGTGGGGACGGCCGCGGGGGCGCTCGGCGCCTGGCAGTTGGCGAGTTCGGACGGGGGCGGGGCGGCGCACAGCCGTCCGCTGGACGAGGCGGCGGTGCGCAGGGCGCTGACAGCGACGTCATCGACCCCGTCACCACCCCCGTCATCTCCATCCCCCTCCGCTCCATCCCTCTCCCCTTCGTCAGCCGAGCCGACGCCCACCGAACGTTCCACGGTCCGCTTCACCGGCGGCACGGCCACGGTCGAGTGCCGTGGCGACGGGACGGTGTACCTCGTCTCCTGGAGCCCGGCGGACGGCTTCCACATCGATGACGACGTCGAGCGTGGACCCGGCGCGGTGGCCCGCCTGGAGGCGGAGCCGAGTGACGACGACGAGCGGGACGATCTCGCGTACGAGATCCGGTGCGGGGCGGACGGGGAGCCGCGGGCGCGGGTGGTGGTGGACGCGGACGACTGAGGGGTGTGCTGAGGGGTGTGCTCCAGACCCTCGGTCCCCGTCACCCCGACACACTGTCCAAGAACCCCCGCCCCCGCGAAACAGGACGCCCATGTCCTATCCGCATCGTGGACATTTACCCTCGCCCACATGACCCCTCAGCCGAATCCCCAGGTCGGCGCCGCCGTCAAGGCCGCGGACCGCGCGCACGTGTTCCACTCCTGGTCCGCACAGGAGCTGATCGATCCCCTCGCCGCAGCCGGCGCGGAAGGCTCGTACTTCTGGGACTACGACGGAAACCGCTACCTCGACTTCACCAGCGGCCTCGTCTTCACGAACATCGGATACCAGCACCCGAAGGTCGTCGCGGCGATCCAGGAGCAGGCGGCGACGATGACGACGTTCGCCCCCGCGTTCGCCGTCGAGGCCCGCTCCGAGGCCGCACGCCTCATCGCCGAGCGGACCCCGGGCGACCTCGACAAGATCTTCTTCACCAACGGCGGCGCCGAGGCCGTGGAGAACGCGACCCGCATGGCGCGTCTCCACACCGGCCGCCACAAGGTGCTCTCCGCCTACCGCTCGTACCACGGCGCCACCTCCGCCGCGATCAACCTCACCGGCGACCCCCGACGCTGGCCCTCCGACAACGGCACGGCGGGCGTCGTCCACTTCTGGGCGCCGTTCCTGTACCGCAGCCCCTTCCACGCGGAGAACGAGCGGCAGGAGTGCGAGCGGGCCCTCCAGCACCTGGAGGACACGATCGCCTTCGAGGGCCCGCAGTCCATCGCGGCGATCATCCTCGAGACCGTCCCGGGCACCGCGGGCATCATGATCCCGCCGCCGGGCTACCTCAAGGGCGTACGCGAGATCTGCGACCGGTACGGCATCGTCTTCATCCTGGACGAGGTCATGGCGGGCTTCGGGCGTACGGGCAAGTGGTTCGCCGCCGAGCACTTCGACGGCGGCATCGTGCCCGATCTCCTCACCTTCGCGAAGGGCGTGAACTCCGGTTACGTCCCGCTCGGCGGCGTCGCCATCTCCGCCGCGATCGCCGAGACCTTCGCGCGCAGGCCCTACCCGGGCGGCCTCACGTACTCCGGACACCCGCTCGCCTGCGCCGCCGCCGTCGCGACGATCAACGTCATGGAGGACGAGGGCGTCGTCGAGAACGCGGCCCGCGTCGGTACGGAGATCATCGCGCCCGCCCTCGCGGACCTCGCCGAGCGGCACCCGAGCGTCGGCGAGGTGCGTGGCCTCGGCATGTTCTGGGCCCTGGAGCTGGTCAAGGACAAGACGACCCGCGAGCCGCTGGTCCCGTACAACGCCAGTGGCGAGGCGAACGCCCCCATGGCGGCGTTCGGCGCGGCCGCGAAGAAGCAGGGCCTGTGGCCCTTCATCAACATGAACCGCACCCACGTCGTCCCGCCGTGCAACATCACGGAGACGGAGGCGAAGGAGGGCCTCGCGGCGCTGGACGCGGCGCTGAGCGTGGCGGACGAGCACACCGCGTAACGCCTGGGCTCCGCCGGGTGCCGACAAACGAGGCGCCCGGCTCCGGGAACCCCGACCGCGTAGTCTGACGTGCTCGTAAGCGAAGAAGACGACCACGGACGACCCGTTCACGACCAGAACGCGGCGGGGGAGGCCCACCAGAATGCCCGCACCCGACGGCCCCGCCGTCATCCGCAGCACTCTGCGCCAGCAGATCGCCGACGCGCTGCGCGACGAGATCCTCGGCGGCCGTCTGGAGCCCGGCCAGGAGTTCACGGTCAAGGAGATCGCCGAGCAGTACGGCGTCTCCGCGACCCCGGTCCGCGAGGCCCTGGTGAACCTCGCCGCGCAGGGCCTCCTCGACGCCGACCAGCACCGCGGCTACCGCGTCCACGAGCACTCCCTCGCGGACTACCGCGGCATGCTGGAGGCCCGCAGCCTGGTCTCCGACGGCATCTTCCGCGACCTCATGACCAACGCGGCGGCGCACACCGATGCCGCCGCGGGCCTCGTCTCCGTACGCCGTCGTGGCGAGGAGGCGGCCCGCGCGGCCTGCGCCGGCGACCTGAACGTACTCATCGGCTACGACCTGCGTTTCTGGCGCGAGCTCAGCGCCCTCTTCGGCAACCCCTACCTCTCGGACTTCCTGCACCGCCTGCGCGTCCAGTCCTGGGTCTGCGCCGTCACCTACCTGCGCCGCGCCGTCGAACGCGGCGACGGCGACCTGCGGGGCGTCCTGTGGGCCCGGCACACCGACCTCGTCGACGCCCTCGCACGCCGCGACCCGCAGGCGGCGCACAGAATCGTCGCGGAGTACAACGCCCACTCCCTCGACCTCATCGAGCGGCTGGCGGCCACTGCATGAGCGTGGAACTGACCGTCGTCGTCCCCGCCTACAACGAGGAACGCCGGCTGGGACCCACGCTCGCCGCGATCCGCGCGTACCTGGACGAGACGTACCTGTACGAGGCCGGTCCTGAGGGCAAAGGCGGCCGCTGGGAGCTGATCGTCGTCGACGACGGCTCCACCGACCGCACCGCCGAGATCGCCGTCGACGCGGAGCTCGACGACCCCCGCGTCCACCTCATCCGCTCCGACCGCAACCGCGGCAAGGGCCACGCCCTGCGCCTCGGCGTCCTCGCGTCGCGCGGCGCCCGCGTCCTGGTCACCGACGCCGATCTGGCGACGCCCATCGAGGAGCTTGAGCGCCTCGACAAGGCGCTCACCGACGGCCACGCGGCCGCGGTCGGCTCCCGCGTCGGCGCGGGCGCGACGATCGAGGCCCGCCAGCACCGCCTGCGCGAGCTGCTCGGACGCAGCGGCAACTTCCTCATACGTACGGTCGCCGTCCCCGGAATCCGCGACACCCAGTGCGGATTCAAGCTCTTCGACGGCGACCACGCCCGCGAGGCCTTCGCCGCGTCCCGGCTGTGCGGCTGGGGCATCGACGTCGAGATACTCCAGCACCTGCGCCGCGCGGGCCTGCCGATCGCCGAGGTGCCGGTGCGCTGGGCGCACCAGGAGGGTTCGAAGGTCCGCCCGTTCGACTACGTGAAGGTCCTCGCCGAACTGACCTCGCTGAAGGCCCGCACCCTGCGCCGCACGGACGTCCTCGTCGCGACCCTCTTCCTGGCCCTGTCGGTCACCCTCTACTCGGGCCGCTGGATCGCGCCGGGCGACCGCTATCTCCCCGACTCGCTCCAGGACCAGAACCAGTGGGTGTGGTTCTTCGCGGTGACGGCGGACAACGTCCGCCACCTCCAGAACCCCCTCTTCACGACCCTCCAGAACGTCCCCGACGGCGTGAACCTCATGGCCAACACGGTCATGCTCGGCCTCTCCGTCCCCTTCGCCCCCGTGACCTGGCTCTTCGGCCCGGCGGTCGCCCTGAACGCGGCGATGACGCTGGGCCTCGCCGCGACCGCGGTGGCCTGGTACTGGCTGATCGTCAGGCGTCTCGTGCGCCACCGGGGCGCGGCGGCCGTCGGCGCGGCGCTCGCCGCCTTCGCGCCGCCGATGATCAGCCATGCGCACGCGCACCCGAACTTCATGGTCCTGTTCATGATCCCGCTGATCATCGACAGGGCGCTGCGGCTCTGCGAGGGCGATGGCACACGCGTCGTACGCGACGGAATCGTCCTCGGCCTCTTCACGACGTACCAGATCTTCCTCGGCGAGGAACCGCTGCTGCTCGCCGCGCTGGGCATGCTGCTGTTCGCGGCCGCGTACGGGGTGGTGCGCAGGGACGTGGCGAGGGCGGCCTTCGGGCCCCTCGCACGGGGGCTCGGCGTGGCACTCGCGGTGACCGTCCCCCTCGTCGCGTTCCCCCTGTACTGGCAGTTCTTCGGCCCGCAGAGCTACACGAGCGTGCTGCACGGCGACAACGCGGGCAACAGCCCCCTGGCCCTCCTCTCCTTCGCCGAACGCTCGCTCGCGGGCGACGGGGAGACCGCCGCCGGGCTCTCCCTGAACCCCACCGAGCAGAACGCGTTCTACGGCTGGCCCCTGGTGGCGCTGGCCTTCGCGATCGTCGTACGTCTCTGGGAGCGGGCGGTGGTGAAGGCGCTGGCGTTCACGGCGCTCGCGGCGGCGTTCCTCTCGCTGGGCCCGAAGTTCCGCATCCCGTGGACGGACGTGGTGCTGCCGGGCCCGTGGGCGCCCCTGGCTCACGCCCCCCTCTTCGAGTCGGTCATCGAATCGCGGGTGGCGATGGTGTGCGCGCCGGCCCTCGGCATGCTGGTGGCGCTCGCCCTGGCCCGCCTGCTCACGGCCCCCCGCACGGCTCTTCATTACGCCGGTGCCGCCGCCGTCGCGCTGGCCCTGCTGCCGATCGTGCCGATGCCGCTGCGGGCGGTGGAGCGTGCCGAGGTGCCGGCGTTCATCGCCGACGGGACCTGGAAGCAGTACGTGGGGGAGGGCGAATCCCTCGTGCCGGTGCCGCTCCCGGACCCCGCGAACGCGGAGGCACTGCACTGGCAGACGGCCGCCGACCTGGGCTTCAGCCTCCCCGGCGGCTACTTCAACGGGCCGTGGGGCCCGGACCGCGTGGGCATCTACGGGGCGTCGCCCCGCAACACGTCGAACCTCCTGCGGGACGTCCGCTCGGCGGGCCGCGCCCCGCAGATCACCAAGGAGTGGCGCGCCGCCGCCCGCGCAGACCTGGCGTACTGGAAGGCGGGCGTGCTGGTCCTCGCCCCGCAGGCGCATGACGCGGAACTTCGCGTGACGGTCGAGGAACTCCTTGACCGCCCCGGAAAGTGGGTAGACGGCGTGTGGATCTGGGATCTGCACAAGGGCAGCTAGGGGGCTCGCGCCGCGACTACGCTGCCTGAGCGCGGGGAAGGTCCGGGAAGGTCCGGGAAGGTCCGGCGAAGGTCCGACATCCGACATAGCAGCCGATATGAGCCAACCGATTTGAGGAGCACCCTTGGCCTGTGACCTGTGGCTGGTCCCGCTCGTCGACGTGCTGTGTCACAGCCCCGACAACCCCTTCGCGGAGGAGATCGCGGCGTACGACAAGGCGCTGACCGACGCGGGCCTTCCGCCCGTCCCCGTCTTCTCGTACATGCCGGGCCTGTCGGGGGATGTCGCCCCGGTCGCGGGCTTCGACTACGACGCGCTGCATTTCCTGCGGCGGGCGTACCTGCTCCAGGTGTGCGGCCTGGAGGTGACGCCGGTGGACGAACTGGGCGGGGACTACGAGCAGTTGCTGGAGATGTTCGACGCGACGGCCCAGCAGTCGCACCTGGTCTGGCATTACGACCACGCGGGTGCGTACGTCCCCGTGGACTTCCCCGCGCCGCTCTCGAACGACGAACTGCTCTCGGGCGGCGGTCCGTTGGGCTCGTCGCAGGCACTGCTGCGGGAACTGGAGTTCGTGGCCCCGTCGATCGGCATAGACCCCGCGAACCCGCCGGGCCCGCCGACGCCGCCACAGGCCCCCACGTCCCTGGAGGAGCCGGCGGCACCCGCCCCGCACGACGACAGTCCCTTCGCGCGGGAGCGGCACGTGTGGCTCGGCCTGCACGCGGCGACGACGCGGAGCCTGGCACAGGGATCAATGATCATCTATAGCTGAGGGGCGGGGGCGCGCCCCGGGGGGGGGGCGGGGCGCGCCGCCCCCCCCCCCCCCCCCCCCACACCCACAACAAA